>JANPIJ010000116.1:0-16764 GCA_031424955.1 Ferruginibacter sp.
ATTACGATAACTTTCTACCAGCCGGTAGTAAGCAGCAATATCCTTGATGGCGGGATTGTGTCTGAATGAAGCTTTTAAATACATTGTCCACAAAGCTAAAAATAGCTGTCGGTCTACGAACACCCCCCTGTGTACTACAAACCATTCTAAAAAATAAAACCCTTTACTAGCAAGGGTTTCAGTATTTGGAAACTAAAATATTCGTGAAAAATGATAAAAAATAATGCTTTTGGCTGCAATGTGGGTTAAGTAAAAACTTTCCTCACAGGCAGCAGGCGCCTATACTCCTAAGGTCTCTCTTTATAATAATCAATTTGCTACCTTAGTAACACGCCAGACACAGGACAGAGTCCTGCGCCTGGATGCGAAGATTACGCGATCATCTTGAGCCGGAGAACAAATAGCTGGACGCTTGTGCAGGTACCCTAAGCTGCTACTGCGATCGATAACAGGTTGTATGTTAAGTTTATGATCCTATTTATTGATAACAAACTGCTTACTCAATTCATCGTACAGCAGCAGGTAGCTGTTTGATTTCCCATCCGCATCAAATACTTTTTCCCAGGTATTTAATGGCTTCCAGATACAGGTGCCCTTGCCCTTTCCGCCGGGCAATTCAAAGGCTATTTTATTTACCTGCTCTTTTAGCGCCGAATATTCCACCACTATCACGTCTTTATTGTACCGGCTTACCAGGTCATTTAAATTGTCTCTTAAATCATCCAATGTGCCATGCCATTTGGGATAGTAGGATTCTCCAATCACATCGAAGGAAACATTCCTTGCCAGCATCTGGTCAATAAAATGTACAGACTCATGATTTTGCCCGCCCAATGCTACATGCAACATCATCACCACCTTTGGATCTACAGATTTTACCGCAGCAGTACCTGCATTGATCAGTTGAGCCAGCCCATCCGGGTTGAAGATACTGCCTTCGGGCCATACTATTCCATGATTGATTTCATTTCCGATTTGCACCATATCAGGCGTTGTGCCCTGTTCTTTTAGTTCTGCCATTACCTGCCTGGTATAATCGTATAATGCCTTTTTCAATTCAGTAAAAGACAATCCTTTCCATGCTGCTGGTTTATACTGTTTGCCGGGATCAGCCCAGGTATCGCTGTAATGAAAATCAAGTAACAATTTCATACCGGCTGCCTTGATCCTTTTGGCCATTTGTTTGGTATAATCCAGGTTGCAGAATCCCTTTTTAGGCGAGTACCCGCTATCGTTGGCCGGATCATTAAAAATGCGCAGCCGTATATAATTAAAGCCATGGTCTTTCAAAATTTGTATAGCATCTTTTTCCACCCCTTTGTCAGAAAACCGAATGCCCCTTTCTTCCAACTGTGGCAAAAAAGAGATATCCGCTCCCAGCATTTTTTCAACGGGTCTTGGCTTTGCCGCATCTCCTATTAGCTCGTATAATTTATCCACGCTGACGATCGCCTCATTTTCCGGGGCAACGGTAATGATGTCGGTGGCGCCGGTAAACAGGCCGGCAGATTTTGCTTCAAACTTTACTGAGCCTGCTTTGGTTCCTGCCTGTACAATCACCTGGCATTTCCCATTGAACAAAGTTCTTTGCCAGGCACCATCCGTGCATTTATCGGGCTCATGACTGCTGGGATCTCCATTTCCTACACCAATTATATGTGCGCCGCCCGCTATTGAAAAACGAATCATGTTATCTGCGTCCGGCACTTCCCGTCCTTCTTTATCTACCACGCTTACATTGATGACGGTAGCATCTTTTCCATCTGCCAGCACGGTTGTTTTATAGGGTGTAATAACCACTTCGGTGGCTTGCCCCGTAGTCTCCACTTTGGCAGTTAATTTCTTTCCCTTCTTGTAAGCTACTGCCTCCAGTTTACCCAGTTCATAATTTACCGTCCACATTAAATGGCCGTTGCGGGGCATTTCTTTTTTGCCCAGGCTTTTGCCATTTAAAAATAACTCCACATCATCGGCATTGCTGTTTACCCATACATCGATGGGCTTGCCTCTTTTATGGCTCCAGTTCCAATGCGGCGAAATATGCAACACATCTTTATCAGTCCACCAGCTTTGATAGTAGTAGTAAATATTTTTAGGAAAGCCGCACACATCCATGATACCAAAATGGGAATTGATATTGGGCCATTTAAACGGCGTTGGTTCACCCCGGTAATCAAAGCCGGTCCATACGAAACCGCCCAACCAAAAATCATTGGTCGCAGCAAGTTTCCACCAGGTTTCGGCCGTGCTTGCCCAGTATGGTGCGGTGATATCCTGGTCGGGTAAATAGCCGCGGACCGTGTCTTTATCCATGATGCCACGGGTAGTAACCGTGCTGCCCATTTCGGTCCCCAGTAAAGGCTGATCCGGATGATCTTTATGATAATCCGCCACTGCATATTGCCGGTAATTAAAACTGCGAACCGGTATCACTTCATTTACACCGCGAAAAACATTGGGTAAATCAGCGGCATAAGTTGATGTACGGGTTGGATCTAATTGTTTCAGTTTATTGATAAATGTTTGCGCTATTCTTTTGCCATGACTGGTAGTGTGTATCCATCCTTCTTCGTTGCCGATGCTCCACATAAATACCGATGGATGACTCCGGTCTCTTTTCACAATCCGTTCAAACTGGTTCATGTATTCGGCGCCACTGTTTAATAAGCGCTGTTCATCCATCACCAGCATACCCAGGCTGTCACAGGCATCCAGCAATTCAGGCGTGGGTGCATTGTGACTGGTACGGTAGGCATTACTACCCAGGTTTTTTAATAAACTGATCCGGTAGTACTGAAGATAATCGGGTAATGCACTTCCAAGGCCTGCATGGTCCTGGTGATTGTTGGTACCCAGTATTTTGATATGGGTACCGTTTAAGAAAACGCCGTTGCTTTTTACTTCAATCTTACGGAAACCAAACCGTATTTTTTTGGAATCAATAATTTTACCGGCAGTTTTTACCTGTACCACCACCCGATATAAATATGGATTATCCAGCGACCATAACGTGGGATTATTTACTCCAATATTTTGTTTTACAATGTTTTCATCACCACCGGAAAATGTAACCGGCTGTTCCTTTGCAGTGCCTATCATCTTCCCGTTTCTGTCGGTAAGAAAAGTATTGATGGAGTATTTTCCCGGATCATTATTTTCAGTAACAACGCTTGTTTCTACTGTTAGTGTAGCATTTTCTCCGGCAATGTTTGAGTAGGCAAATATCCCGTCGGTGGCGATATGCGTATCCTGGTATTTATTCAGCCATACATGCCGGTAAATGCCGGCACCCTCATAAAACCAGCCTTCATATTGGGTGGCATCTACCCGTACCACCACTACATTTTCCCTGTCATAATTGATGAAGTCAGTAATATCATGGTTAACACCTACATAACCGCTTTTGTTATTGCCAAGATAAAAACCATTGATCCAGATATTGGCATCACGGAAAATCCCATCAAACTGTAATTGAAAACGCTGGCCCGAATCGGCCCTGGCAATATTAAAATGTTTGCGGTACCAGCCAATACTGGTTGCAGGAAATAAGCCACCAACCGGTTTATAGCCGTGTGATTCCAGGTCAAAATTATCAATATAGGCAAAGGGCAATTCCACTGCCCAGTCATGCGGAAGATCCAGGCTTCGCCAGGCGCTGTCTTTAAACCTTGCATCCACTGCGGTACCGGCGGCTCCCCCCGATTTTGAGAAGATGGTGCGAATGCCATAGTTAAAATCCTTTTCGGGATTAGCGGCGTGGCCAAAGGCAAACTTCCAGTCGTTATCGAAATTTATTTTTTCCCGCGGAGCCTGTGCGGGTGACAAAAATGTAGTAAATAGAGAAAGTAATCCTATGATAAAAACTTGTGTGACTTTTTGCATGAGCGATGAGTTAAGATTTTAATTATTTAAGATTGCCCAGCCTTATCCATTCTATTACAAAACCGTACACTTTGTTATTGAATGAATGTAATGATGGGCTGGTGGTAATGGTTATTTTTTCTATCTCCTCCAGTTTAAATATTTCATTACCGGCAGATGGGGCAAAGTACAATGGCTGAAAATCGGGATAAGGCCTCGGCATTAACAATGCCCGCCCTGGTTTTAGATCAGCCAGTGGCAGTGTTACTTCCTGCATGTTACTGGCTAACTGAACAGTTGATGAAAAGGCCAATCCATTTTTATTTACCAACGTAACGGTTATATTCAAGGGTTGAGTACCGGTTGTATTTCCGCGTATAACAATTGAATTAAAGGCAGCGAGTTCGGTGCTGCGCTGTTTTAATTTATCTCCTATAAAATATTGAAAACCCATTACCTCTTCATCCTTCATCTCCGTAATGGCCAGTTTCAATGCAAGGCTTCCGGCATTGGTTCCTGAAATATAACTGGTTTGAAATCCCCTGCGAAAATTGGGGAGAAGGTGGATGGTGCGATTTTTCAATGGATTGTACAATTCGAGTGGTGAATTTACTGCTGCGATGAGGGTGGTGTAATTTTCATGCTGGTAATTGTCCCATGCAAATGGGTTGCTTTTTATATTACCGGGATATACCGTATAATCATTCCCCTGCTGTACAATGATGCGATATTCCAACTGGCCTGTTGTAACCAGCTCTGCAGGAATTTCGGATGTATATTCACCTCCCGATTTTTTCATTTCTATAGCCCGGAATAAACCTCCCCCGGCCCTGGTTAACTGCACAGACGCTTTTCCGCTATCAAGCCCACCAATAATGGCATGGATAGTGAACTCTTTTCCTGCACTTACTTCCGTAAAAGGCTGATGCCTTACAACTATTTCCGTTTTGGAAGGAGCAGGTGCAACAAATTCAGTTAATCCGATAGCACCGGCTGGTTTTTTAGTTGCATCAAATAATTGATTATTTTTTGTTAACAGGTATGTACCCGGCGTAATTCGAAAGCCCTGTTCATTTTTGCCTGAAAAATTATTCCCGTCATTTAATCCTTTGACAGAAAAAGCTGACCCTAAATCATCCAAACTGATTTGCATATTGTTGGCTGCCCATTTTATTGCAGTCACTTCTTTTTTTGGTGACGCTCTTTCAAAAGGATCACGGACATAAATGGCATCAGGCATTATCTCCATCCGCCAAACGCCATCCTGTAATTTATCCAGGAAATAAGCACCACTGCCTTCATAGTTCACTACCGGCGAACTGCCCACGCCGGCAATATGTTGCAATTGATTTTTATTAACCGGGATAGTGGTTGTGGTATTGGAATAATAAAATTTATCCGGGGCATTCATTTCGCTTAATGATGCCGCATGACTTACCCGGAAAACATCAAACACGCTGTCGGCGGGATAAGCGCCATAGCTTTTCATTCGGGGAACAGTATGAAAAACTTCCGAAGCTATGAGCATACTGATTGCCTTGGAAGGCGTATATGCCAGGTTTAAATAATGGGTCTGGTATTCGGTATTGGCAGAGGCCAATGCCATCGGATCGTATGCAAACTGCGTGGCCCATTGAAAACCTGCTCCACGGAAGCTTTTGGCCATCGCAGGATACATGTAGCTATTGAGAACATCAGCCGCATCAAACTCATACACCATCAATGCATTTTTAGCGAATGCCGCCACCGTATCCCTGAAAGGAATATGATAGGTATCTACATTGGGTAAAGTGTTTCCGCTTAGTGTTTGATTGCCCACCAAACCAGTTGGATACCACTGAAAACTAAATCCATCCACTACCGATGCGGCCACTGCATCTGAATAAAAAGGCCCCTGGGCGATATTATAAAAAACGGGTTTGCTCCACCCGGTACTTTTTAAAGCAGCAGAAAGCCGGTTGATATAATCTGTTACCCCCTGCTTTGGCCCACTGTGTGAAGGTTCATTATTTAATTCTGCCGCAATGATATCTTTGTCCATTTCGTATGAAAGCTGGGTATAAGGATTTACATGTTTGAAAAGCTGGCGCAAATAATTTTCCTGTGCTTTGATGGCGGTATCGTTGGTGGTTAATTTCCCCCTGCCATAATACCTTGAAAAGCCCGGTGTTGGATCATCTCTTTCGGGATATCCATTGCCCCAGAAAGCGATGGGGGTGATAATGGTTTTGATATTTCGCTTTTTTAATTCGGCTAATAAAAAATCAAATAAACGTAAATGTTCATTCTCAATTAAATTGCCGGCGCTATCTGAAATCTCGGTATCCCAAACATGTACCCGAAATGCATCCAGTCCGAGCCTTGCAAAATGATACACATCGTTTTGAATGGCTTTTTCCGGATCAATACCCAATGCCTTATGAGCCCGGTAAGCATAGGCAAAAGGCGTTGTATAATTTACGCCAAAAAAAGCAGCCTCCTTATTATTGGATGAATAACGAAGCACACCCTGCTGATCGACAAATACAAGATTGGATGGATTGCGGGCTTTTTTCTGTGCAGTTGCGGTAACAGAAAATAAGGAAATCAACAGAGTGGATATAATGAGGACAATAATCCTTCGTTCCGGTTCCATAGTCATGGTGTGATGATGATTTTAAATTGAATATTCAATTGGGTTAGCTGAATAATTTAGATGAAAGTGTAAAATTTCCGCCGTAGAAACGGCGGAACATTGAATCAAAATTAACGACTGCTTATTGTGATTACTACTGCGTTTATTCAAATGGTGTAAGCATCTGCTACGACTACTATTCTTTTGATACATGCAATTAAAGATGATGCTTTAGGGTTTTGTAATATTCGTTGGTGTAACACCTTTTTTGACCTCACCTCCCTTCCTCCTCTCCCAAGGAGAGGAGGCGGTGCTGCAAAGCTTTAATAAACATTTGTTCTTCCAAATAATCATTTGCTCTTTAATAATCAGGTCCCAACAAATCATCGTCTATATTTTAATTTGTAAGGGACAAAGAACCGGTATTATATTTTTTTATGAACCAGGCAGCATTTATACTATTATGCTGCGGTGGCAGGCTCTCCCGATATTTTATCGAATGGATTTTAAAACGGGAATACTTGTTTCTGCAATTCGTGAAGTCCTGTGCTATCGGCTCGTTTTTAAATTCGTGCAATTCGTGCTAAAAAATTCGTGTCAAAAAAATTCGTGTTATCCTCTAATTTGCAAAAGCACTTAAAGCGATGGTTGGCTCTCCCGCATTATCAAAAGCGCCCAGCGTGTACCCCTGCCAGTTGTTGTAATCCTGCGGTTCCCAATACAACACACCCAATCCCTTGCTACCGCTTACCGATTTGGTTTTGGTAATTAAATCTGCCAGGAACGCTTTGGATTCGTTGCGGGAATCCGATGACATGTCCACTTCACCGATCATTACTTACTTATTGTACGAAACATCGTACTTTTTCACCCGTTTAATACATGCAAAATCTCTTTTGCGGAAGGGAAAACTGATTTTACCGCATCATATCCGGCATTTACTATTTGTGCAAAACTACTCATATTGGCAGACGCCCTGCCTTCGGGCCAAAGCATACCATTATTGGCTTCGTTGCCCACCTACCCATTCCGGCGTAATCCGATGTTCGCGGGACCTTTCCTGTTTTGCACGCTTTGATCATAGCGGTACAATTTGCGTTGGGAAGCGTTTTAACTTGTATTTTTTTAGCAGCTCCCTTATTTTTGAATTATAGGCATCTCCATTATTCATTTTTTGTGCCGTAAGCCAGGCATTAATAGAATCAAAATTGGAAAGATCAACAAACTGCTGATTATTAAAAACTGACAACTCATTATCCCTGACATAAAAAAAGGTTTTCCCGTCGTTACTAAATCCATAGGAATCGTTGGGAGTCAGAAAAAAAGAACCTTTTAACCCCAGTACATCATCATATAAATATAAAAGCTGCAGATTGCTATTAGGAAGTTTTTTTGTTTTTAAAAGAAAGGAATTAGACTTGTCATTATACAATACGCTTTCAATTCCCTGGCTAACATTGACCTGCTTTCGCTGCTCCCCGGTAAAATCCCGGAGGATTAATTTATTTCCCAAACCGGATGTATCAGCTTCTGTATTATAGGTAATGAAGGTTTTATTCTGGAAATTACAACCGATGAGGGTTTCTTTAAATTGCATTGTGCCAGGCGTATCGTTAAAATTAATAAGGCTGAGTGTAAGGTCCCCATTGATTGCCATCAGGTAGTTATCGTTGGAGCCGTTCACTACGCTGGCAATGTTTTTCTCCAGGGTAAGTGTTTTCAGTATCGTTCCATCACCAGCGCAGATAAACAACGCATTGCCTTTTGTATAAACAAGTGAGCCATTAGCCAGAAAATCGGCATACTCCGCATCCTGTACCAAATTTAAAATGCCTTCATTCGTAAAAATGTCAAAATAAAGCCGGCCATCTTTTTTATAACAATATAAAACTTTGCCTGCATTCTTTGATGTACTGATGGAATATTCCGAGTTTGTATTAAAGACTTCCTGCTTCTTATCGTCGCCAATGTATATTTTTTTTAAAGGCCTGTTTTCTGATAAGGAGTTTTGATTTTCAAATTTAAAATAAGGAACCAACAGTTTACCGGAAGGCATTATTCTTACCTTGTATGAATCCCATTCCGAAAAGGTATTTTGATCAAGGAATTCTTTGTTGTATAACATACTGAGTGAAGAACCGGCATTATTTAATTGAAAAATTTCAGTATGCCTGTTGTGACAATTGTATAACACGAACCGGTCAGGATAGTAGCTATCGAGGATGGAGGACGAATCGGAAATCGCCAGTACCAGCGTATCTGATGCGTTTAAGAAATAGGCGTATTTCACATTCTTAAATGTTTCTATTACCCGGTTATTATTTATATCCGCTATTAAAAAAGAACCGCTTTTGCTTACATTCGCTGAGTCATTTCTTACAGCAATGAATTTGCCATTATCCGAGATGGACACGTCAAGGCCGGCGGTTAAGGTGATGGCAGACAGCAATGTAAAATTTGCTTTTGCGATTTTTTTTGCAAACAACGGAGCGCTTACAATTTTCATGATGTTTTCTATGATGATATTTTTTTTATCTTCATCATAATTCTTAAAATCGTACACATATTTATCCAGCATTAAAATATCTTCCTTATTGGACTCCTTGTCCATCCGGGCAACGATATCCAATGCATAATATGAATCCATCGTATTCAATACTTTCCAGTAAGTAAAACCAAGTACAGAAATTAACAACAGTGCTATTACCAGCAATACCTTATTGCGGTGCGTTTTTTTATTGGCCGCTTCCACCAGGTATTCCGCCTCTCTTTTATCCAATTCGCTTTTTACCTTTTCTTTAAATAATCTGTCATTTTCAATTTTTTCACCAACCAGCTTACTCTCATCAAAAAATTTTCTTTCATATTCACTCAGGTCTAACTGGCTGATATACCTATCCCAGTTTTTCACCAGGTCAAAAGGTATCAGTTCATTTGATTTTCGCTGAATCCCTATCATTACCTTAATCCCATTGAGCCTTTGCTGTTTGGCATCGCGTTGCTTATTGATTAGTTTGGCTAAGATATCATGCCCCAATTCAAATGAATTACCATCATTTCTAAGTATCTGGCAGCGTTCCAGCAGATCCAATGTGAATTTCATCAATTCCGGGTCGGTATCTTTAAGCAGTCTTGGTGCGTACCGGTTGAATTTATATAATTCCTTTTCTACAAAGTAAGCGTTTGGCTTTTTGGTTCCCTGTTCATTTACAAAGCAATCCAGCAATTCCTTCAAAAAGTTTTCAGGAGTTGCCGGATAAAGATTTTTTATTTCATGCTGCACTATATTTCGCTGTTCCATTAAAAACCGTTGCATTACATCCTTTATTTCACCAAACCGGGTAATCTCTTCGGTTGTAAATGTTAACGGAACCAGCTTTTCACTTCCTTTATAGCCTTCCGGAAAAGTTTCTTCATAATCTTTTCGCCAAAGCTGGTCAAGATAAACCTGCAGGTAAGGCAGTGCCACATCGCCTTGCTTTGCCAACGCCTTTACCATTTGGGCGGCATTTTTTTCGGGTTCAGGCAGGGTGATATTGAATTGCCTGCAGGAATCTATTATTACCGTCGTGATTTCTTTGGTGCGCATGGTCTCTATTCTCAAGCGCCTGTCCGAAATACCCGGAATATCTTTTTCAAAATTATCCAACCAGGCAAAATACTCTTCCCGCATCACGATGATAATATGGCAATCAACAATTGAATAAGGCCCCAGTAATATCTTGAGTGTTTTGATAAAAAGACTTCTTTCATTTTCCTCAGCCAGTATAAGCAGTTCTTCAAACTGGTCGAAAATAATGTACACCTGCCGCAGGTAGTGCTCGGTTATTTTGTGTAAATTATAAACAAGACCGGCGATGAATACTTTCTCATCATATTGATAAATGGAACCTGGCTCTTCCTGCTCTTCTTTTGATTCAATCCCCTCCGTAAACAAAATATTGATCAGGTTTTCGAGCGCTTCCTTAGTAGCAGGTTCATCGGTATATTCCAGGCTTTTTGCAAGTGATTGATTGAGGTTATCACCCCTTCGTATAAAAAAAGGATTCCAGTCTGTTACATCAAACTCATTGGCCAAACCGCATTGTATGATGCTTGTTTTGCCCGTACCGGATTGCCCGTACACCAGCACAATCCGGTTCTTGTTCACGAAATCGTACAGGAGTTTTACTTCTTTATCCCTTCCGAAAAAGAAGTCACGGTCGGATTTATTATAAGGATCAAGAAACTTAAACGGGCTTTTAATTTCTCCGGCATTCATAATGGCGTGTTTATATTAAGCAATAAATTCTTTAAACGCATTAAATTGTATTCGGATGGCATCAAACCTGTCCTCCTCTTTCTGAACCTTTTTTATTTCAATAGCATCCCGCAGGCTTAGCGGATTTTTTACCCTTTTAAAGCTGAGTGCTTTGTCGTTCTCTCCTTTAAAAAACATGATGTAGGCAAGGTCAGCCCGGTCAATAAATGCATTTCTGTCAATCACAAAAGGGGATAGATTCAAAAAGTCTTTTACATTTACTTCAAACTGTTTTCTTCTGCCATCAATTACTTTAACCTCGCATTTCAACAGGATCACCCCCCAGTTATCAAGGAAGGTCGTCATGTAATAATAGTTCCATTCATCTTTCCCGATTGCCTGCATACACCGGATGATACGGTGTTTGTATTTCGTATTTACTTTACTGGTGTGCCGGAATTTAAGAATGTCAATGTTCTGCACACTGGTGAGTTGGTACCGGTGTATGAAACCAAGCGATTTTACAAAAACACATAATTGCTTCTCTGCCTCCAGGCTGGTAGTAATAATCCTGGCTTCATCTATTTCACCTTTCATAGTTCGTACCCTTAAATTAACCAGGTAATTACAGGCTTCCATGAAATGATCATCAAACAGGAACAGGTCTTTAAAAATTTCCTGTTCATCCAGGAAATTCTTCAAATCCACACTGCCCGGCTGAAAATTTTCGAGGTATTCCCGTATTTGCCGGATCAGGGGAATGTAGGCATATACTTCCCTTTCTTTTTCATCCAGTTTCAGGTATTCATTAAGCTTTAGCTTTAATGCGGCACTTAACACAAAGTCCTGTGGGAAACGCACAAAAAGTTCCCATATTTGTGCAATCATGATGATACCCAAAAATTCGGTGGTGATCTGAAAAAGTTCTGCCACCTGCTTCAGCCGCCTTGTCCCAAATACATCATATCCTTCATCATCCGTATCGGCGGTAGGGCAAATTAGCTTTTGAAGATGTACCCCCATCGGATATGGAATACTGTTTACAATAGCAATCTGTTTGGCACTGTCCGACACCTGGTCACCATTTTCTTCCCTCCTCCATAGATCATCAATCTGCGGATTTTTGGCTTCTCTAAATGAATTGTATAAGGTATCTATCAGTTCTTCATTTGGCTTGGGCAGGTTATCCGGAATAGCAGGCTTGTAAGGCAAGGGATTTAACTTTATAGCGTATTCATTCACTGCATCCAGTCTCCACAGCGGCTTGTCATCGCCCGCACATTCATCATCATCATCCATGGCGAGATGCCGGCTGCCCGTACTGGTAAGATTGATAGCAGTAAATGAATTCGCAACTGCCAGCGCATTATCATAGGCCTCAGAAATTTGCAAATCACCGGCGATTTTTTCCCAAAAACGGATTGCAAATTCCTTGGCACTTTTGTCATTTACAGGCGCACTGGTTGAAACAACAACGGGTACACCGGATTGCATCAGCAATTTCACCTGGGCGCAGGTGGAACAACCATTTAGCACCACCAGTTTAAGCACCCCTTTTTTGGCACTGTGCTCCAGCAGTTTGGCAATGCCTTTTGAAAACAGGGATTGATCATTCACTAATAACTGATCGCTGCCTGCATGACCGCTAAAATGAAATATGGCGAGATCGTCTTTATATTTATCCAATGATTTAATGATCGATTCGGGGGTTGCAAATGATTCGCGGTGAAGAAAATAATCACCAGATGCATAGCGCTTACTGAGTGTTTCATAAATGGCGTTATCCTCTGCTGTAAGATGCTCAAGCGGGTTTGAAGCGCTATTTGCAAATGCTAGAAATATGACGTTCATAATAATTTATTTAAAGACACAGTATTGTATGTTAATAATGAATTGGTGTACAATTTATTTAATACACGAATTATAAAAGGCGAATTTCACGAATTAATCAGTGCTGATTTCTTAATTTCTAATTGGTGCATCTTATTCGTGCAAGCATATTGAGACATATTATACTCAACTTAACACCAGCTAAATATTACTTTACCCATTAACCTGTGTTCCCGTTAGGATGCTTATTCGTTGAACTGAAATAAAGTCCTTTTGCAAGATCCACTGTTGAAGGATTTGCCATCATTGCATTTACTGCTTCCCTGCTAAGGTTATTATAAACAGGATTTTTGAAAACCAGCGTCACATGTTTTGTAACCCATCCTTCCGCGTAACGAAGACTATTTGCGCTTCCGGAAGGGCTACCTTCCACACGCCTGGCACCTGCGGGGTAATCAGGCGATTTCAATTGTTTAAAATCCAATAAGGTTGCATCAAAGTTGCTGGCGCTGATGATAAATTTAATATAATCCTTTAATTCTTGCCGGTTGTACCATATCATGGCCTCGTCAGCACTTAAAGGGATTACACAGTTTCCTTTATGTTGCAGTTCAACCGATTCTCCCACGCCCAACATTTTTACCGGAGGATTAAGATACCTGGAATAGGATGCGAAATTTGAAACCAGGTAGAGTGCGCAGCAATATAAATTCTTACCAGAAATATTTGTAATCCGTGTTGTAATGGAGTTTGTCCATTTGCCCCCTTTTGATACAAAACCGATATCAATTGATTCGTCATCCTCTACATTTTTAAAACTACCGTCATCACCTGTTCGTATTTCGACTTTTAGCACCTTTTCTGAAAAACTATTCCCCTTGTCACTATTCGATAAATTCTTTAAAAACTCCCAGTTTGATATTTGATTCAGATCAAACATAAGTTTTGAAGCAGCTTCCGGATCATGGGATAAAATGGGTTTAACAAGTGGACGGAATGGATCATTGGGATGCGTGATATAATACCTGCCCTCCAGGTATCTTACAACATATTGTGATTGTTCTTCATCATCGGTTGCAGCAATATATTTTTTCGCTTTATCAAACAAACTATTCAAAATGACCGCATGTTCATTCAAGTCGCCCCCGGGCATGGCAAAATAAACCCGCAATGCTTCACTTGTTAATCCCTCCATGTTGGCCCTGTAAACGATGCCTTCATCAGGACAGCCTTCTACCAGTAACGCCGCGGTATCCACATTCACGGATTTAATCGTGGCCGCATAATATTTTTTTGCACCCTTCGGATCAAATATGCTAAGTACAGGCGTATTTTTACCTACTCCATGAATGGCGCCAAGGCTAAGTTGCCAGCCATTCCTTACATTGTAAAGCACTTCTCCGAATGCATGGACGTCCTCGTTGACAGGCCTGTTTAAGAAGCACTTAAAAAAATCATTGGGAGCTGCATCCGCAACATATACTTTCGGCTTTTGCAAATACACATTGCGCATATACTGCCTGGTGCGATCCCCTAAACTTTTATAAGTAATGTCGCCACCCGCGTTATTTAATACTTTCAATAATGTTTTTGTAAATACGGATTCTCCCGAGATTTCAATTGCGGATTCATCAGATTCGCAGGCAGAGAGCTGGAAGTGTTTTCCTTCCGGCAATAACTTTTCTTCGCCTTCCCTCAGCAACATATTCTCTGTAAAATGATCGCTAAAAATAAACTGGTCCCACGAACGTTTGGGAAATACAAACGACACCCGTTTCTCAACCACTTTATCAAAAGCCTTTTTTATAACAGGTGCATTTCTTGTATTATCACCTGAGTGGCAACAATCAAAAATGGTAACAATATGTGGGGTTTTTAATGAAATCTTTTGAATCAGCCACCGTAGTTCCTTATCACAAAGCAGAAAATTATCTTTGCTTTCCAGGTCATAATAACAGGCTATATCCTCCAGCTTCCCATCAGTTTCTGATGAAAAAATAAATTTGTCAGCCTCCTCCTGTGTACCATGACCCGAAAAATAAAACAGTACGGAATCATCTTTATTCGCTTTTCCCAAATGCTCAGTAAACAATCTGACAATTGCCTGCCTGGTAGCTGCTTTACCAGTAAGCATTTCTATATAAGGGACAAAGGCGGAATCATTCAACAGGTAATCGCGGATACCATTCGCATCGGAAACACAACTTTGTAATTTTGGAAACCGCACTTCATTTTCGCCAAACAGGATTTTCTCTTCGTATTCATTAATACCTACAAGAAGCGCATATAGTTTAACACCCCTGGGAATTATAGTTGCCATATAAGTATTATTACAACAATAAAACGAATTAAATCGGGTGCATTTCAAATTGTCGCCGGTTGGTGTCCCACCAACCGGGTCGATCCGCCGTGGGCAGTGTCCCCATCGCCCACGAAAAGCATGGCCATGCGACAATTTGAAATGCACCCATTAAATCTCCCAACTTATAATTAAAAACAATGCATTTACCGGAACTTCCTTATAAGGATTCTATGTAAATATTTGTTTCAATTCTATTTAATAATAAACAGGACAGGAGATGTTTTTTATGGCAACCGGTAAGCGGGAACACCAAAGTAAGTTATTTTTTTATTAAATCAAAAGTTTACCGGCTATCCTTTGAAAGTGGGATGATAGAGGTTATGGGGGACAGGTAGTTTTTAATTCATCAGGAAACAGCTGCCGCCTATTTGGCTAACAGGGAAATGAAGCAACGGAATAAAAGCGCAGCGGTTTATCCCCGAATTTAAAGGCCGCTGCTGAGTCAACAAGCAACCTTCGTAGCGGTATCAATCAAGAAATAAATCAGCTCTTATTTTGCCCGGGAAGATTAAGCAGAGCGGTTCTTTTAAGTTTTAAAGAAGACGGATATTAAAGCAGGAGCTGCTTTAATATTCTATCTGGAGTATTATCTTTTTAATATTCTTTGTAATTGCCTGGCCGTTTTAAAGCCACATTGAGAAGCTATGTATTCAATTGTATATTCAGGATTATTTAACATTGTACTGGCATACTCTATTCTTAAAAGCGTAAGGTATTCCAATATCGTAGAACCTGTTTTTTCTTTAAAAACCCTGCTGAGGTTTCGGGCACTCATTCCAACCAGCGAAGCAAGTGTTTCGATATCGTTTTCATGCGAAAGATGATCGATGAGATAATCCTGCACTTCATGCACCTGCGGATTAATATGGTTTCTGTAATCAAGGTAAATACTTTGCTGTTTGTGTTTGCCGCTTCTCCTGTGATAAACAACCAGCCCTCTTGCTACCTTATGAGTAAACAGCGGGCCCTTTAAATTTTCAAGGATTGCCAGGGCCAGGTCGATGCCGGCACTTATACCAGCGCTGGTATAAACATTATTGCTCTTTATATACAAAATATCAGCTAACACTTTTGACTGTGGAAATTGAAGTTGCAAGGATTTTACTCTCCTCCAATGTGTAGTACATTCCGTATCTTTCAGCAAACCTGCATGCCCCAACGCAAAGGCCCCGCTGCAAATAGAACAAACCGTAATTCTTTTATCCGAACATTCCTTTAACCAGTTAAAGAAATCCCGCTCTGCTTTAAAGGGGATACTGTTTACATAATCGTTGTCCATACCGGGTACAAAAACAAAATCGCCTTCTTTTAATTGGGCATTTTTATAGCTTGCCAATTTGCCAAATCCGAGGCCCGCAGTACTGATGGGTTCTTCGCTGTATTGAAAAAATTCCATCTCCATATCCATGCCCTGGACTTTTGCCTCTGTAAAAACCTGGACGGGACCGGCAAGGTCAAGCAATTCAACTGTTGGGGGGATGATAAAAGCTACTTTTTGCATATTGTTTTCGTATTTATTTGTTTTTATAAAGGTACACAGAGGGGCAATTTTTAAAGAAGACAATATCATGTCATTTAAAGACAAAAAAGCCGCCCTATGAAGGAACGGCTGCTGGTGCTTTGAAGGATTAAGTTTACTTGCAACTTGCACAAGTACATGTGGAACCGCAATTGCAATTAACACAGGTACAATTTGGGTTGCTACATTTTGCATTTTGAGTAATCATACTCTTTGTTGTTGATTTCATTTTTTTCATTTTTTATTGTTCATTGATAGCACAAAAATAGTTCGGGAGAGTAGGGTTGTAGTTACATCAGTTTGGGTAAGCGTTATACAATTTTGGGGTTGAATGAAAT
>JANPIJ010000117.1:0-54195 GCA_031424955.1 Ferruginibacter sp.
CACCAATATCACCCATCAAAATTTAGCTGCAGCATACAATGAATTACAGGGAAAAGAGGGTGAATTATCAGCTTCGGATACAATGGAAGAATCGTTAGAAAGCAAGCTTCAATTGCTTAAAATAGCTGAAAGCATTTCGCAGACAGGGAGCTGGAGATTAGATCTCCGGACAAATAAAATGACTTGGTCCGATGAAATGTTCAAAATTTTGGGGGTTAACCCCGGCGAATTTGTTCCTGCCCTGGAAGCAATTGTATCATTCATCCATGCTGAAGACCGGGAAGCAGTATCCACCCTTTATAAAAATGCAATTGAAACAGGGGCTGAATACCAGTTTCAAAAAAGAATAACACTACGCGATGGAAGTATCCGCACTATTCATTCCCAGGGAAGGACTGAGAAAGATGCCAATGGTGTTGTAAACGGATTGGTTGGCATTTTTAAAGATATTACCCGGGAAAAGCAACACCAGGAAAACCAGGAAGAAAGTGAAACATATTTTAAAGGTGCATTTGATCATTCAGCTATTGGCATGGCCGTGGTTGGCCTGGATGGAACCTGGAAAGAAGTGAATGAAAGTACCTGTAAACTACTGGGATATAGCAGGCAGGAGTTTATGAATCTAACTTTCCAGGATATTACCCACCCGGAGGACCTTAAACTGGACCTTGATTATCTAAACGAATTATTAGCCGGAAAAAGACAGAGTTACCAGATGGAAAAACGCTATTTCCATAAAAACGGTGCAATCATCTGGGCTTTGCTGGTGGTGTCTGCAGTAAAGGATATAGAAGGGAAAGTATTGCATTTTATTTCGCAAATAAAAGACATCTCCGAAAGAAAAAACAGGGAGCTTGATTTATCAAGAAGGGAACAACAGTACCGGGCTCTTTTCGATCAAAATTCAGCCGCCGTATTTTCCGTTGATATGGAAGGGAAAATCACCAGCGCCAACAATGTATTTGCTGTAAAGGCAGAAAGCAGCATCGAACAAATTGAAACATTGCACTACCGTCAGTTTGTACACCCGGATGATTTGCAAAAAACGGACGAAGCCTTTGAAAATGTAAAAAACGGGAAGGCTGGAGAAATAAAAATACGGGTGTTTACTTTCCTTGGAAATGAACTCCATATTATCCTGATACTATTACCGGTAATGGTAAACGATTTAATTACCAGTGTATATGCCATTGCACACGACATAACGGTAGATGAAAAAGCACAGCAGGGGCTTGAAAAAGCCATCAATGATTTAAGTAAAATAATGGCGGCTTCGCTGGACGTAATATGTACCATTGATGAAGCGGGCCGGTTTGTACAGGTAAGCACTGCCGCCGAAACGGTATTTGGCTATACCCCCGATGAACTGGTGGGAAGCATGCAAATTGAGTTTGTGTATGAGCAGGATATTGCCGCTACCAATAAGGCTTTTACGGAGATTAAATCTGGCATATCCAAAACTAATTTCGAAAACCGCTGTATCAGTAAAACCGGTCAGCCGGTGCCCATTGTATGGTCGGCCCGATATGACCAAACAGATCAGCTTATTTATTGTATAGCCAGGGACGCCACTGAAATGAAAGCTGCGGAATCGGAAAACCAACGGCTATCCTTTGCTTTGCAAAAAAGCCTGAATGAAATATATATTTTTGATTCAGATACCCTGTTGTTTGAATACATGAATGAAGGTGCCTTACAAAATCTCGGCTACACCCTTCCGGAAATAAAAGGAAAAACCATTCTCGACCTGCATCCTGATTTTGACAGGAGCGGTTACCGGTCTGTAATTGCCCCCCTTGCGGAAAAGAAAAAAGATAAAATCATTTTTGAATCGGTTCACCAGAGAAGTGATGGTAGCCGGTATAATGCAGAAGTACATTTACAAAGAAATGAATATCATAATAAGCCGGTTTTCCTCGCATTTGTACAGGACATCACGGAGCGAAAACAAGCCGAACTGGAAAAGGAATTCGAAAGGAAAAATAAAGAAGCGCTGATTAATAGTACGGAAGATCTGATATGGAGCATTGATAAAAATTTCAATTTAATTACTGCCAATAATGCGTTTTTAAAAATAATGGAATTACAAACCGGCCAGCATCTAAAAGCCGGCGATTCGGTGCTGTTTATTAAAGGAATAGCGCCTGCAACCAGGCTATATTGGGAAGCGCTGTATAAAAAGGTACTTGGCGGAGAAATATTCAATGTTGAAATATTTACGCCTGCTTCCGGAGCAACCATGGAAAGTTGGAGAGAAACCAATTTTAATACAATCGTGGATGGAGAAAACATTGTTGGTGCAGCCATTTATTCAAGAGATACGACTGATCGTAAGAAAATTGATGAGGCCTTACAATCATCCGAAGAAAAATATAAACTGCTTTTCTATTCAAGCCCATTACCCAAATGGATATATGATATTGAAACGTTGGAAATATTGGATGCCAATGATCCTGCGATAGATCAATATGGTTACAACCGGCAGGAATTTTTAAGCAGCACCGTTACCCGAATTGGCTTAATGGAAGAAATACCCGGGCTGGATATCATACACCAAAATGCATTATACAAAAAAGGCATCATCCGTTTTGGCACTACCACCCACCGGAAAAAAAATGGCGATATTATTATAGCTGAAATGTCGGGGCACCCCATTAGTTTTAATGGGCGCAATTGTATGATAGTGGTTGGTATTGATGTAACGGAAAAAAAGGCGGTTGAAAAAGCCCTGAGGCTTAGTAATGAGAGATATGAATATGTAACCAGGGCCACTTTTGACGCGATCTGGGATTGGGACCTGAAAGAGGATACGATTTACTGGGGCGAAGGATACCATACCCTGTTTGGCCATGATACAATAAACCCGGTGGGTGATATAAATGCATGGTCTAAATTGGTACACCCCGAAGATTTACAAAGGGTTAGTAAAGGCCTAACCGCCATGATAGCAGGCCCCGAAACCAATTGGTCGGATGAATACCGCTACCAGAAGGCCAATGGAGAATATGCGTTTGTGGCTGACAAGGGAATGATTATAAGAGATGAACAGGGAACCGGCATACGGATGATTGGCGCCATGCAGGATATCACCCGCAAAAAAAGGGAAGAACAACAACTGAGACTATTTGAATCTGTAATTACCAAAACCAATGAAGGCGTACTGATTATTGAAGGAGAAACATCCGATAACAAGGATCCGAAAATTTTATACGTTAATGATGCTTTTGCCCGGATGACCGGCTATTCAAAAGAAGAAATAACGGGTAATACGCTGAAAATGCTGGAGGGCCCCCAATCGGATCAAAAAGCTTTATTGCTGCTTCAGCAGGCAATGCAAAAAGGAGAAAGCTGCGACATAGAAACCATCCAGTATAGAAAAAACGGCGAGGAATGCTGGGTCAGTTTTTCCATTGTACCCATCGCAGATGAAAACGGCTGGTTCCGACACTGGATTGCAATTGCCAGAGATATCAGCCAACGCAAAAGTAAGGATGCTGAAAAGGAAGTGTTTTTCAACTTTGTACAATCACTCGGCAAGCTGGAACTGGGCCAGGCATGGATGAATATACTGGAAAGCGTTTGTATGTATGCCGGCTTTGAATATGCCGAAGCATGGATGGTAAATTTTGATCAGTCAAATGTGTTGCTCAATAAAAGCTGGACAGACAATAACCTGATTCAACAAATTATACCATCCGATAAAATCCGGAAAATTAAGAAAGGGGAGGGATTAACTGGTAAGGCCTGGCTTAGTGACTGCGTACTTTATGTAAATGATATTACCAATCATAGCGGGTACCTGTCTAAAGAATTCGCTATTGAAAGTGGCCTCAACAGTGCTGTGTACATTCCTGTTTTATTTAATGGAAGCGCTATTGCCCTCCTTAGTTTATACTCCAGCCAGGTAGAAATAAATAACAGCAATTTTAAAAACCTCTTTGATAAAATCAGCCAGCAACTGGGCCCCTATGTACAAAGTAAAAAAGCGGAAGATGAGTTGGCAAGGTTTTTTAATCTATCCCCGGATTTTATGGCAATCGCAGGGGTGGACGGCTTTTTTAAAAAAATCAATCCTTCTGTTTCAAGAATTTTGGGGTACAGCCAGGAAGAACTTTTTGCACGGCCGATTTCAGATTTTAATCATCCGGAAGACAGGGAATTAACCAATACAAAAAGAAGAAATCTTGGAGAAGGCAAGTCACTGTTAAATTTCGAAAACCGCTACCTTACAAAAAGCGGGGAAACGAGGTGGTTATCGTGGACATCTACCCCCCTGGCCGAGGAAGGGATTATTTTTGCTGTTGCAAAGGATACCACCGAAAAGAAGAAATTAGATGAAGAGAGAAAACGCATCCTGGAAAGCATTTCAGATTTTTTCTTTGCGCTGGATAAGGAATTCCGTTTTACCTATATGAATTCAGCCACGGAAAAATTGTTCCAGATAAACCCGGGTGCATTGATAGGCAAAAATATCTGGGAGGAATGGCCGGATTTTAAGGAAGGTGTTTTTTACGAAAGTGTTCAGCAATCCATCGGCACAAAAACCCTGGTATCATTTGAATTTTATGATGAAACCTCCAATAGCTGGTTTGAAGAAAGCTTTTACCCTTCAGATGACGGATTGTCTGTCTTCTTTCGTTCCATCAACGACCGGAAGGCTGCTGAAAAAGCGCTGAAGGAAGCCTTTAAAGAAAAGGATACCATTTTGGAAAGTATCGGTGATGCATTCTTTGCGTTAGATAAAAACCGGATCGTTACCTACTGGAATAAAATGGCAGAGCAGTTGTTAAAAATCAACAGGGAGGATATCATCGGAAAAAATCTATGGGAGGTTTTTCCTGATGCACTCCCGGATTCATTTTTACCCAATTATCAAAAGGCAATTGATACCAATGAACCGGTACATTTTGAAGAATTTTACAGGCCCTTACAAACCTGGCTGGAGATAAGCGCTTACCCTTCGCATGGTGGGTTGTCGGTTTATTTTAAAGATATTACAGTACGTAAAAAAGCAGAAGATTCCATCAGAACCAGTAACGAACGATATGATATGGTAGCCAAAGCCACCAACGATGCCATTTGGGACTGGGATTTAATTACAAACGAAGTAACCCGCCCCGGAAAGCGGCTTGAAACCTTATTTGGGTATGATGGCCGGGAAGCGGACGAGGTAGATGATTTCTGGAATCGATATGCCCATCCTGAAGATTGGGCCGAAGTAAATAAAAAACGAAATAAGCTTTTTGAAAATCCCGATGAAACTTTTTGGGAGGATGAATACCGCTTTTTGAGAACCAATGGTGACTATGGCTATGTGTACGATAAAGGATACATTATCCGCAACCAGGAGGGAAAAGCAATCCGTATGATTGGCGCTTCACAGGATATTACCAGGGAAAAGGAACAGGTGAATGAAATTATCAGGATACAACAAAACCTCGATTCATTAATCAATACCACTACCGATTTAATATGGTCTGTAAATACAGATTTAAAAATTATAGCAGCCAACAAAGCCTACAGCAATATCATACAGGCTTTGACAGGACAAATGGTGAAGGAAGGGGACAGCGTGATCCTGCCATCCATCGGCAAGGCGAATCAAATAAAATGGACTGAATACTATACAAGGTCCCTAACGGGTGAAACATTTTATATAGAAGAAACAATTCGCGATCCCTCACAACCTAACGAATTGCATAGCATCATTTCCTTTTCCCCCATCGTCAATAAAAACGGTTTGGTATCAGGGGTGGCCTGCTTTGCAAAAGATATCACGGAGTTAAAAAAAGCAGGTCAAAAATTGGAGGAGCTAAATCAATCGCTTGAAAAAAGAGCGGAAGAATTAGCCATTTCCAATAGCGAACTGGAGCGCTTTGCCTATGTAGCTTCACACGACCTGCAGGAACCGCTCCGCATGGTGAGCAGTTTTCTGCAGTTGCTGCAAAGAAAGTACAACGACCACCTGGATGACACTGCCCGTAAGTACATTCATTTTTCGGTTGATGGCGCAGAGCGGATGAAACGGCTGATTAACGACCTGCTGCAATATTCAAAGGCAGGAACGGCCTCATTGGATATTGTACCGGTTGATATGAATGAAGTGATGGCGGATGTAATCCTGCTCTTTAAAAATGAAGTACACACCATTGATGCGGAAATTATTGTTGATAATTTGCCGGTTATTTACGCAGGTAAATCATCCATGTCGCAATTGATGCAAAACCTGGTGGGCAACGCAATAAAGTATCGAAGCAAGGAAAAACCCGTTATTAAAATCAGCGCAAAGGAGCAAGAGGATGAATGGGTTTTTACCGTTGCAGACAATGGTATTGGTATCGATTCAAAATTCAACGAAAAGATATTTATCATTTTCCAGCGCTTACATAATAAAGATGAATTTAACGGCACCGGCATCGGGCTTGCCATATGCAAAAAAATCATTGAGCGATATAAAGGTAAAATATGGGTAGAGTCTGAATTCGGTAAAGGAAGTAAGTTTATCTTTGCCATACCCAAAAAGAATGATAACTAAAATGAGCCCTATACATATTTTGCTTGTAGAAGACAACGAAGGAGATATTATTTTAACCATGGAAGCCCTTAATGAAGGAAAGTTATATAATAAAATTTCAATTGTAAGAGATGGGGAACAGGCAATCGATTTTCTGAATAAAGAAGGTGCATATAGTGATGTAGCAAGGCCTGACCTGGTATTGATGGATATTAACCTGCCCCGGATTGATGGGAAAGAAGTGTTGATCTACATTAAAACAAATCCCCTGCTAAAATCAATACCCGTGGTAATGCTCACCACTTCTACCTCGGAAACGGATGTGCTGGAATCATATAAAAATCATGCGAATTGTTATATTTCAAAACCCGTTGACCTGGATAAGTTTTTTGAAGTAGTTCAAAAAATTGAAAATTTCTGGATTTCCGTTGTACACCTCCCTATAAATGAATAATCATGCTATTAAATTCCCCGATCAATATTTTGATGGTAGAGGATAATACCGGTGACCAGTTTTTACTAACCGAACTATTAAAGGCATCCGATATTCATGTAAAAAACCTTTTCTCTGCTATCAGACTTGATGATGCGTTGGAGCGGTTAAAGGACCCAATTGATATTATCTTATTAGACCTGTCACTCCCCGATAGTACCGGTATCGAAACATTTAATGTGCTTAACAGGCACGCCGGCAGTACCCCGGTTGTTATTTTATCCGGCCTTACAGATACAAGGATGGCATTGGATGCCATTACGTTGGGTGCCCAGGATTACCTTATCAAAGGTGATTTTGATGAAAAACTATTGGCCAAAACCATCCGGTACAGTATTGAAAGAAAGAGGAATATGGAAGCCCTTCAGGAAAGCATTGAGCGGTATAACCTGGTGAGCAAGGCAACCAATGATATGGTGTGGGACTGGAATGTATTAACGGGAACCATTTACCGGAGTGTAGAAAGCTGGAATAAAATATTTGAAAGTTCACTTAAAGAATTAGGCAACACCATTGATTTTTTCACTAGCCGAATACACCCGGATGACCTTTCAACAACCTTAAAAATAGTGGATGAAATTTTGGCTAATCCTAAGCAATTTATTTTTGATGTAGAATGCAGGGTAAAAAAAGAAAATGGTGAGTATGCATATATCGCCGATCTCGGTTATATCATTCGGGATGAGAACGGCAATGCTACCAGGATAATTGGCGCTACACAAAATATCACCGAAAGAAAAAAAGCAGAGGCGATATTAAAATCATCGGAAGAAAGATACCGGTATTTATTCAACAACAATCCGGCCTGTATTATAGTCTGGGACCTGGAAGACTTGAAAATACTGGAAGTCAATGATTCTTCTATTGAACAATACGAATACTCAAAAGAAGAGTTTTTGGAAAAGACTATACTGGACCTGCGAAATACGGCCGATATGGGCGCTATAAAGGAACTCGCCCAAAAGGCCAGGGAAGACATTTTCTTTAAAGTAACCGATACCTGGAAGCATATTAATAAATCGGGGCAATACATGTTTATGGAAATCACCTCCCATAGAATTGAATACAAGGGGAAAGCGGTGATTTTGGCCCTGGCAAATAATGTTACCGAGAAAATATTGCTGGAAGAAAAACTGGAAGAGGAACATCTGAAAAAACAACAGGAAATTACCGAGGCGGTAATTACCGCCCAGGAAAAGGAACGGCAGCAAATAGGCGGCGAACTGCATGACAATGTAAACCAGATACTGGCTAGTTCAAGGCTTTATCTTGGGCTCGGCAAAAAAGACATTAAACAGCCCAACCCTTTTTTGGATGAAACTGAAATTCTCATTACATCCGCCATCGCGGAAATAAGAGCTTTATCTCATTCATTAATTCCTCCTTCGCTCAACGACTCTGAACTGGTGGAAGCATTGAGCAATATTGTGAATACCATTTCCAAAGCCAGCCCGATTAAGATTCATGCTGATCTTAAGCAATTTAAAGAAAACTGTACCTCCGATAAATTAAAACTGGGTATTTACAGAATTGTTCAGGAACAATTTAATAATATCCTTAAATATTCAAAAGCTACTGACGTTTATCTTTCCCTTGGCCACAACGAAGCGGATAAAATAATATTGAGCATAAAAGACAATGGCATTGGTTTCGACAAATCCACAAAAACCAAGGGGGTGGGATTGCTCAATATAAAAACAAGAGCTTCTTTATTTAATGGCATAGTAAACGTAATTACCTCACCCGGCAACGGTTGCGAATTGCTGGTCACTTTTACTCCCCTGCTTTAAAATAACAACATTGGTTGATGAAAACAGATGAATTAAATAAAGCAAAGGTTCCAATTGTAAAGATTGACAAAAGACTTGAACGCTTTCGGGGAAAAGTTTTATTTCCAGAAAAATTAGCATTGGCAAATAAAATGCTTGCAAATGCTAAATTGCCTAAAATACCTGCTTCCACATAACATACCTACCAACAAGTGGGCCGGGCAGTTAGATCATTTCTTCACTTCCAGGATATTAAAAGAATAAGGAGGAATTATCAAATGTTCATGGTCCGGCCCAACAGAATAAAACCGGTCATTCCAGTGATCGTATAAACTTTCCGGTGAGGGGCCGTGTTGTTTAAATGCCGCCCAGGTTAAATAGGCTGTTTGATCGCTGAAATTAAATACACAATACAACTTCTCTTCATCCATTGTACGCAGGTATCCGGCCACATGAATATTATAGGGACTTAACCAGGTTACATTTTTATGATCCGCCACTACCCCCAACTTTTTCCTGGTGGCAATTAGTTGTTGCGTGCCGGAGAATATCCTTTGTTCAACTGTATCTTCCAAGTCAATGTTCTCGTTTTTTTTCCAGTCTATCACCGGGCGGTGCATCCACCGGTTATCATAACTTTTACCCGGTTCCTCCAGGTAACTATAATCGTTCGTATAACCAGCTTCATCGCCGTAAAAAAGCATCGGTATACCTCCTATAAAAAAGCTCTGCGCCTGCATCAGTAAAATCTTATTCACCGACTGATCAATCCCTTCCTGGTAATTTTCCCTGATTGCTTTCTCAAGCCCGCAAAGAGATGCCAGTGATCCGCTGATCCGTGCATCCTGTGTTTTAGGGTTTACCGAAAACAATGCCCCGGTTGCTGGTGAACCTACGTGCACACCGGAATAATATTCCTGTAAAAATTTCCGATGCTGATAAGGATCAAATCCTGCATTCTGAATCATATAATCGTCATACCCCAGGCCAATATCATCGTGGCACCTGGTGTACGTAATCCAGGAACTACCATAGGGTTTTTGTAATATTTCATGCTGGGCGGCCAGCATTACCCTGGTATCACCAGTGGCCAGCGCATCCCACTGCAATGCCATCTGGGTGGCATTGTATGCAAAGTCGCATTCCTTTGCCGTATACAATCCTGTTCCAAAATACTTCATGATTTCTTTGGGTGCCACTATCGCCTCACCCAATAAAGCCATACCGGGTGTGGCCACCTGCACACATTGTTTTATTAATCTCAGGATGGTGTGCGCCTGTGGCAAATTCTGGCAGGTAGTACCCAATTGCTTCCAGATAAATGCGGGTGCATCAATACGCAAAATATCAACGCCCAGGTTTGCATAAAAGAAAACAGTATCCAGCATTTCAATAAACACCGCCGGGTTAGCATAATTTAAATCCCATTGGTATTTATGAAAAATAGTCATCACCCATTTATTGCATTCGGCGCTCCAGGTAAAATTGCCCGGCGAACTTTCAGGAAAAATATCGGGCATGGTTTTATCGAACTGATCAGGCAGGTAGCGGTCGTTGTACATGTAAAAATAATCCTGGTATTTTTCATCTCCGCTCTTTGCCTTTTCAGCCCATTCATGGTGATGCGATGTGTGATTCAGTACAATGTCCATCATCAGGTACATATTTGATTTGCTCATCTTTTTCTGCACATTTTCAAGGTCGCTCAAAGTGCCAAAGCGCTGATCTACTTTCCTGAAACCGGATACGGCGTAGCCACCATCACTTTCTCCTTCCGGGCTTTCCATCACCGGCATCAGGTGTAAAAAATTGACTCCCAGCTTTTTAAAATACGACAATTTTTTCCCCAGGTTTACGAGGTTACCGCAAAATCTATCCACATATAAACTCATCCCTGTTATCTCATTGCTCAAAAACCAATTACCGGCATTTTCTTTTTCTTCGTCCCGTTCTTTTAATGGTTCCGACCGCTTTGTATAGGCAGTGGCGATGGTGTCAACCAACTGGTCAAAAAATGCTGATTGCTGCGGATGGAGTCCGTACAATTCGCTGTACAAAAAATGGATCGCTGTGGCATTGGCAACAAATCTTGTATAAAACAGGTTGTCATTGCCGGCAATATCAATATTTTTTTGATGAAGTGACTTGTTGATGAGTTGATGTAACTGTGAATTATACACGGCCTGAATTTTTTAATTAAATATATCGTTACTTAAATGCCTGAACGCATCCATTGCACCCATATATTCGCAGGTACGGGCGCCTGCTTTATTTCCGTTGGTCATGATATTCGCCCACTGCACGGCAGACAAGTTTTTTATTTCCGGTAATGATTTTTCACAAAGCTGGTACAATACGGCACCCACAAATGCATCTCCCGCCCCGGTAGTATCGATGGGTTTTACCGGTATACTTGGGATGATGGTGGTGGTATTATTAAAGCCAAGCATGGTACCCTCTTTCCCTAAAGTAATGGCAAAGGTAGCCGTTGTTTTAGCCAATAAAATGGTGGCTGCATCCTGTAAGGTAGTGGCACCTGTTATCAGCATCGCTTCTTCATCACTTACCTTAAAAAAATGGCAGCAACTTAAAAAATTCCATGACTGGTCTATAAAAGACTGCTGGTCATTTCTAAACAACAATTGCCTGTAATTAGGATCAAAACTGATAAAGATATTTTTCAGCAGCGCCCTTTGTAATAAGTGCTGGTAGGCAGCCTGCAAAGGACCGGGCAAAAATGCGGTGGCCGATCCAAAATGTATAATTGATATCCCATCCAGGTCAATGGCTTCAATCTCATCGCGGTTCAACTGTCCATCGGCGCCGCGGTTAAAATAAAAATCTCTTTCCCCGTCTTCCATCAGCGATACAAAAGCAAAAGTGGTAAAGAAATCACTGTCCTGCAACATCCATTTGGTAGACACGCCAAATCGTTGCATCTCTTCTACCAGTTGCTTGCCAAATGGATCTGTCCCTACTTTGGCAGACAGCTCTACGGAACCGCCCAATGCCGCAATTGCCGCCGCTACATTGGTAGGGGCGCCGCCGGTTTTCTTTAAAAAATGATCTCCTTCCGAGAGTGTCTTTCCTTTATCGGTGCAGATCATATCGATCAATGCCTCGCCTATGCAGAGTATTTTGCCACCGGTTCCTGAAGGGGTATTTGAAAATGTATTCATATTTTAAAAGATTAATTTCCTGGTAATAATAAATTAAGTTTTCAAGTGAAATTCAAATGCAATTTTTCCTTCCCCATTCGGGGGTTAAAGGGCTTTAATGCCCGCCACTCAACGATATCAATACATCATCGTTGGCCTTATTCACTTTTATCAGCGTGGTTGCGGCAGCGGCTATCAATAAAAAAGCCCCGGCAAATGAAATGGCATTGCGTGGATCGTTGTTTAAAAAATGTTTTAAAACATAACCAAAACTCAGGTTCTGAAGAATCATCGGAATTACGATCATCATATTGATGATGCCCATATACACGCCATATTTTTCCTTGGGAATATCAGCTACCACCATCAGGTAAGGCACCCCCATCATGCTTGCCCATGCAATTCCAAAACCCGTCATCGGTGCAAAAAGCATATACTTGTTTTCAATGTGCGGGAAAATTAATAACCCAACACCCGCTATTACCAGGCATGACAGGTGAACCATTTTTGCACTGTATTTTTTTGCGAGGCCTACCAATGCAAATGCAGACAAAAAAGTAACCACATTGTACCATCCGTTCACGAGCCCTGTCCAGCCTACCGCTTCTCCATACAATTCCTTATTGGCGCCAGGAGTGGTATTCCATACAGACAGCGCAATACTTTTGGAGGCATTCTGCCAGTAACAAAACAACGCATACCATTGAAACATATACACCAGGCCCAGGTTCCACATTACTTTTGGCATGTGTTGAATAGCATGGCCGATCTCCAAAATCGGTTTTAAGATACCGCCTTTTTCCGCTCTTAATGCTGCCAGTTCTTCCGGGGTGGGAGGTATTTCGGGGGTTTTGGATATTGACCATAACACCGAAGCGATAGAACAAAAGGACCCGAGGAAAAAAGAACCAAATACCCAGTAAGGAAGACTTCCTGGTTTTTCGGGCATATATTTTTGAAAGACAAATAAAGACACATTGGCCAGGGTAATACCAAGGCCGGTAAAAAAACTTTGCGTAAGAAAACCGGTAGGCATCTGATCCTTTGGCAGTTTATCGGCTATGAATGCCCGGTACGGCTCCATTGCGGTGTTATTGGCGGCATCCAATACCCATAGTAAACCGACAGCCATCCACAACGAACTGCTAAACGGGTAAATGAATAAACAAAGGCTGCAAAATAATGCGCCGATAAAAAAATAGGGTTTGCGCCGCCCAAATTTTGGATGCCAGGTTTTATCGCTCATGGCGCCAATTAAAGGCTGTATTAGTAAACCGGTAACCGGGCCGGCTAAATTTAATAAAGGAATTTCATCAGGGCTTGCTCCCAAAAAATCGTAGATTGGATTTACTGCACTTTGCTGCAGGCCAAAGCTATACTGAATACCAAAAAAACCAACGTTCATGTTGATGATTTGCCAAAAACTCATGTGTGGCTTGGGAATACTCATAGCAATCGTTTAGTGAAGATGAAATCAAATGTAATGAAAACAGTTCGCTTCATTTGCCGCAAACGTTTGTAGTGGATAAGAAACCCCCGTCCCCTAAAGGGGAGAAATGCAAAATGCAGTAGCCTCCAATTTTTTTTGGTTCAATGTTATGGATTTGCGAAGGTTTGGAATTTGAAATTCGTCTGCCCTGCGGCAATGATGCTTTGGAATGTGATAAAGAAATTATCGAAAAGATTCTTAGAAAGAGTTAAGGCCCAAACCAATTCTGATAGCGAGTTGTAGCAGACGTTACAATATCCTGCCAAACTTTTGCAAAACCGATGCTACTAGCAGGCACTTGCTTACCATAGTTTCCACCACTTCTTATTTTTGTAGATTTCATAAAGTTGAGCCGAATGTTTCTCTTCCTTTTTAATTGCAAGAACTAGAGCGTCAATTTTTTGATCTATTTGCTCACTAATTTTTTCCCATTCGCTGAAATTGTTTATATTCAGATCTTTAAATATTTCAATGAAGCGGACGGTGTTTTTTCTAAAGTCTTCAATTGTTCCATATGTACCGTTAATAGCTAGATCATAACAGTCATCAAGTCCATACATAAAACTTTTTTCAATATCAGTGAACATTGGTTTCCAAACTTGACGGCTAATTTGAATAGCCAATTTCTTGAGTGAAATTTGTTCAGTAATATATTGAGCATATAATATTCCAAGAATCACTCTTCCTGCTATATTAGATTTTTCTGGTCCACAATAATCAGAAATTAAGGAGAGGACCTCATTGATACTTTTGTGTCCCGATAAGGATAATTCAATTATAAAATACTCAGGCTCGTCGTCATTTTTAATGATGTTATCAGCCCAATCAATAGCTTCTTTTTTTGAAATTAAACCATTAGATAAAGCTAGATAAAATACTTGAAAAAGTTCTTTAAAATCTGAAGGATTGGTCGTTTTCACTTGGTCTAAATTATGTTTGCTGGTAACTATTTTTAGATGTTATTTAATATTCACGTAAGCATAACAGGCAACTGGAAAAAAAGCTCGTTAAATGCCTTCAACGGGAAAATAAAATGCAGAGACCCGCTAATTGGATCCGTATATTTTCTTCAAAGCAAGGTATACTCCGTTCGTCCAGCCAAAGCCATCCTGAGATGGGTATTCGCCACCCCCGGCTTCTTTGGTGATGTCTTCCACATTGTATTTCTCCATCATTTTACCGGTGGCGGCATATACTTTTTCATTCAGCGATAACCAACAGGTTGCTGCCGCTTTTGCTGTTTCATTCCTGTCATAATTTTTCAGGCCAATTATACCGATCCACTGCAATGGCGCCCAACCATTTGGTGCATCCCATTGTTGCCCCGTATGCTGTGTAGTGGTTACAATGCCGCCAGCTTTTAGCAGGTATTTTTGAGTGGTGGCATCTACTGCAGCCGCCTGCGCAGTTGAAGCAATTTTTACAAACAAAGGAAACAAACCAGCCGCCGTTATTTCGCCGGTTTGACTTTTTGAAACCGCATTATAGTCGTGAAAGAAATTAGTTTGAGCGTTCCAGCAATATTTAAGGATGGCCGCTTTTCTTTTATTTGCCCTTTGCAGGTAAAGGGCCGATTCATTTTTAAAATCACTCCATTTTTTTGCTGTTGAAATATTCATTTCCATTGCATAGAGCAGGCAATTCAGGTCAACCGGGATGATATCCGTTGTTTGAATTGTTTCAATCGCTTTGCTATCTGCAAACCATCTGCTGCTGAAATCCCAGCCGCTTTCGGCACCCGACCTCAGGTGCTGGTTTACCGTGGCCTTTGTATTTGCCAACACCCTTTTTAATGCCTCCGGTGAACTAACCCGGATACGCATGGCCAGTTCCTTTGCCACTGTTTCGGATACATCGTAATCTTCCTTATAACTTTCCGGCCTGGGATTGGTGTTCTCATCGCAATAGCGATTTAATAAAGTACCATCATCCAGTTTTACCAAATGCTTTAACCGGCTACCCGCTTTAATCTTATCGGCCCCATCCATCCAGTATGCGTACTCTTTTTCCATTGCAGGCAGGTAGGTTTTATAAATGGAATTACCTTTGATACCTGCCAGCAATTCAACCATTAAACTAAAATAAGGAGGCTGGCTCCGGCTTAAATAATAGCTGCGGTTACCATTTGGAATATGCCCATATTTATTGATTAAAAAAGCAAAGTTCTTTATCATATTTTCAATCATCGCCACCTCGCTACTTTCCTTTAAACCCAGCATGGTGAAATAACTATCCCAATAATACACTTCCCTGAACCTGCCGCCCGGTACAATATATGGATAAGGCAGTGGTAATAATGAATTGCCATATTCCACCTTTTTATCAGCATCTCTTTTTAATGCACTCCACAGGTTTTTAATATGCTGGCTAACGTCTTTTTCCTGTTGTACATAATTGAACTGCGGAGGCGGTGCAGGCATACTAAAATTGTCTTCCACAAATTTTTTGAGGTTCATTTTTTTCCCCTTCTTCAATCCATATTCATACATAATATCACTTACTCTTCGCTTTGGTGTACAGTCTACAAATGTTTTTCCGTCCGGAAATATTTTTTGTAATTGCACATCTGTGAATAGCTGTCCATAGATTTTATCAGGAGGAGCCGGCTGCTGTGCACTGCTTAGCGTAGTTGATATCATAGCTATCATGGAAAGCATCATTATTTTTATTGGCATAACATTCGTTTTTTAATCGTTAAAGCTAAGTATTTGTATTGTTACAAAAATAATAAAGAAATGAGTGGGGTAATAGCCGGACAAGGGTGTTAAAGAACAAGGTTACTAAGGGAAGTTTGCCTGTAATGCCTGAGATCAAATTCGAATTCTTTGAATGGCCTGCAAAAAACGAAAAACCACTCTTAACAGTTGGCGAATGATTATATGATGAAATGGTATCATCAGATTGGGAGAATGTAGATGCCTAAAAATTAATAGCTAATAACATAGCGACCAGATATTGCTGCAGGTGAGATATATCATAACGGCGAGCCCGAATCAAATGCTAAAGAATGATACAAAATTAAAGTCAGCAACAAAAAGACCAATTGATATTCGTAAAGCCCGGACTAAAATACAGCTATGCAATTAGCCCAAGATTCAACGTCGAGCCACACTTGCAGCAATACTTTTTTAGGCGTAGTGCATTTTTATAGCTTCTCAATTTCGTCCTTTGTCAAACCGGTGTATTTTACTATCTTTTCTATCGGCTCATTATCTGCTTTCATTAATTTCGCTACATCAACTTTTCCTTCAACATAGGCAGTATCAATAACACCCTTCAAGTCACGGTAAGTTTTCAAACTGTTTTCATAACGGTCCAATTCAACCTGGTCAAATTTGGCAAGTTCCGCTTTTTCAAAAGCTCGTGCAAACACTTCGTCTTTAAAGATTGTCGGAATTGTCTTAAACTCTTCCAAATGCTTGATGAAATACAACCATTTATCCAAACGTGTTTCTAGTTTATCTTCTGCCTTGTTAAAATTTGGCATTTCAAGGTAGATGTAGGTAAGCTTTTCATAAAATGTTTTGCCATTTTGGTTCTTCAATTTAATAGTATGAACTACTTCGCCTTTCTCTGGTTCATTTTCGTAGTCGTCAAAAGTAAAGTCTAATATACCAACACAATAAACGGCTTTTAAATTATAGTTCCACCCACCCTTTTCGGCTTGTTCCCGAATAGGAAATGTTGAATAATAAACAGTTCTTTCCTTGAAATAGTTTTGTTTGGCTTTTTGTAATTCCACAATAAACTTTTCGCCATTCTCATTTTCGCAATAGATGTCGTAAATCGCTTTCCTATCTGCATCGGTCTGTCCTAACTGCTCTGGATTTTTAAAAGAAAGGTCAATGATGTTGTTCTGTTGGGGTAAAAGAGCATTTAAGAAGTCAAGCAAAAGAGGTTTACTGGCTTCCTCTCCAAAGATTTTTTTAAATCCAAAGTCGGTGAATGGGTTAACATATTTTGCCTTCATATTGCTATTCTAAATGTTTGACAAATTTAAACAATTCTTACCGGTTTCATTTTATACTATCGATTTTGTCAAATGTGCGATATAGCGGCAGGTGAATCCTACCCTGATGACGGGGGTAAAAAACTAGACTTCATATAGGCAATATGATTGATAAATCAATGAGCGACACTGATGATTCCCCAAACGTGAAGGCTATTTGTTCTGTATGTTAATTATAAAGTATCGGTTTACGGTATTCTCCATAATGGCAAATCGATTTTTGAGGAAAAAACAGATCGCTATTAAATCCTCTTATTTTTATAATCCCCCTGCGGGCGAACCCGCAGAGCCTGGAAGAGATACTTATTCTTTCAGATTAATTACCACTTTGGCGTTTTGTTGTTCTGTGGATGAAATAAATACTTCATAGCGTTTATTTTGTGCAGTTACAATCATCAGGGAAGTATTGGGTGGAATGGAACCAAGATTATTCGCCACCATCACTAATTCATGATGGGGATGCGCTGCATCAATGTTTACCTGGAACGTAACAGGTTTGGCAGAAAGCCCTGCCCGGGAAACAAGCAAACTGTTATTGTGATATATGGTTACGGTATCCCCGTCAATCTCACCATTGTCATACAGTTCAACCAGTATACTTCCGGATTGAACTTCAATTTGCCTGGCTACCGGGTTGACCCTCGATGAGATGGCCTTTGGTAACGAAATGGGAGGCCTTGCTTTAATCACCCGGGGCGAAATTTTTTGGGTATCTTTTGTAATCACCTGGGGTATGACCTGTGCAATTTTTTTACCGGGTTTTATATCCGGCGGCGTTTTCTTAACTACTTGCCGGGTAAGCGATGGAAGCGGTTTTACGACGGGTTTGGTTGGCGGTGGCACTTTTACTACCGGTTTGGGGATAAGGCATTCCCGGAGTGTAATATCATCCATCGCAAAATCATTTCCACAACCACCTTCCTCTTTATTTTCAAATTTTAAAAAAATCGTTCCTTCCCCTGCCGGCGTTTTAAAAACTGCGGCATACCGCAACCAGGTAACAGCCCCTGTTGGCAGAATGTCGCCGGTTGCAAACCTGGCCAGTTCTTTTCCTGCAATGTTTACGATAATAAAATGGAGATTGGGCCGGTTGTTAGTGCAATCAGCATGAGGTTTGCAGACATTTACAATCCAAACAGCCAGTTCGTATGTTGTATTGGGGGCCAGGCCCCGGAGCGGCGTTTCAAAAAACACACCCGGTGTATAGGACGCATTTACCAGCAACATTTTACCTTCATCACCTTTCGCAGTATGATCCTGTGTTAATGTTAGCCAGTGCCCTCCAAAACAACCGCTGGTGGATGTTACAAGGGCGTAGTTTCCATCCTGCGGACAATAGTCATATACTTCACGATAATTAGCCCTTGAAGATAAATAGAAATTTGGCTCCCTGTTACTACCGAAATCGATGTGTATAACCGGGGGTTGTAAAGCACAGTTTTGCTGGGCAAGCAAACCATTCACCGGCGCCCATAAAAAAATGATGCAAAAAAGAAAGGAGCTTGCCAATAATCCTTGTTTCATTCGACCCGAATTAAGCAGTCAAAAAATAATCAAACGATATTACAACGTTCGGCTTTTTTCTGAATCATTTAATTTATGAATGGCAGATTTCAATACATGAAGTCTAAATAGCCATACGCTGACCATTTGGGTAGTTTGCATAAAAAAACGCTTAATATTTCTTTGTGGCCGGATTAAACGTTCGCCAGCTATGCCAAAACTCCTGGTAGGCAGGCAATGGCTTTAGTGAGAAACTGGTATCAATACCATGCCCGTTTATTTTGAAATGATAATTACCCAGCATCAAAGTATCGTTGCGTAAATCAAAAATGGCAGTTACGGATGGCCTTTCAAAGGCAAAGAATGATCGATCATCCCTGGCCAACACAACCATTACAAAAGTACCACCGAGTTGATCATGAATGATTCTTTCGGCTTTTAATTTATTCCAGTCGTAAGCCCTGGTTTCCTTCCCGGCTTTAATTCCAATCACCCACGACTTATCTTTCCAGGAAAGGCTATCCGTACCGGTAAGTTTATTGTTGCTTTTACCGGTTTCAAATTTCATGGTGGTATCATACTCATTGATAAATGCAGGATCGGCCTGCATGATCAATGAGTTTGGATTTAACCGCAACCAGGTCGCCAGCGAGGTTTGCGTACTAAAAACTTCATGCAATTTCAGCCCTTTTGATTTACCGGTAATAGCCTCTCCGGTTGACTGGCGCCACCAGCTTTTGGTAGTCGCATCTTCAAACATCGCATTAAAATGATCCATGCCTACCAACCGGAATTGCTCCGTCCTGCCATTCACTACAGGCTGGTATACCCTGCCTGTTCTGCATACGGTGCAATACGTAACAATCAGTGGCTCACCACCAATGGTGTCCTGCACCTGGTGATGGTAGCCTAAAAACCTGATCGGGTAGGCTTTCGCTTCACCGTTATTTACTACCCCAATAACCAAACGGCTGGTATCCACTTTGTTTACCGCTTCCTTCACCATCAACAGCTTTTTGGGTTGGTAAAACATGTGATCGGCAGCCATTTTAAAATTTACAATATAGATAACTGCAGCTAAAATAACAAGTGGTATCAGTGGCCACCATTTTCTTTTCCAGGTTGATTTAATTAAACCGGTAACCACCATCCCTCCAAATAAAACCCGGAATACCCATCGCCACTGATATAGAAAATACGCTGCATCAATGCTATTCATCCGCTGGCTGCCGGGCATGGGCATAATGAGGTACACATTTAAAACTTCAAATATTACTAACCCAATAAAGCCTGTATAAAATAGTTTTTTCATACTTAACAAGTATATGCATTTATTCCTGTACACACGGATCTAAAACCATGAAACAACGGATATGATTGTTAAGGCTAGATAAAATTCGAAATCCTTACAAACTCAATGCAACAGTAACACTTCCATTCCTCCCATCTGATGACCACACTCCGGGGCCGGGATAAAACATGGGCCTTTTGGTAAAGTATTGCTGATCGGTTACATTGCTGATATTCAATCGTAGTTCCAGCATATTGGAAAACCTGAAACTGGCGTTCATATCGAGGATGCCATACGATGGTACAAGGCCAACAGCGCCGGTGCTTTTAGGTGGGGGTATGGTATTGAGCGCATCAGCAAAGGTTTCACTGGTATAACTGTATAACACAGCATAATTCAGCTTTTTGTAACGGATGGTTATACCGTTGCGGGTTAACAGGTCTGGTGCACTCTCTACTTTATTGCCCCGGATGTTGATATTTGAATTACCTGACTTTACAAACGCATTGGTGTACCTGGCATGCATCAAAGCTGTGGAAGTAAATATGGAAAAATTGAGTCTTGTACCAGCTGCCCAATCTGCCTGAATAAATATCTCGGCACCACTGGTGAGTGAGTTGCCGATATTGGTGCGGTAAGTATAAAAATTGCCTGCATTATCTGTTTGTGCAAGGGTACCAAAGCGATTGGTATAACTCAACATAAAACCATTGATATCCCATCTTAAAAATTTCCACTTGCCCCTAAACCCAAACTCTGCATTGTAGCCTTTGGCATCCTTAATATTGGGATCTACCTTCTCATACAGGGAGGAAGGGATAAGGTCTTTAAAAAGCATGGGGCGATAGCTTTGTGACCAGCCGCCATACCATTCAATATTATCCGAAGACCTATAAGAAATATTTGCGCCCAACAAAGGAAACCGGTGCTTTATGCTGACAGGTATTTCATTCTCCGGGTAATAGGCTATTTTTCCACTTAGATTGGTTTGCCCCGCTTCAACTCTTGCGCCAAAATTTACCGATAACCTGCTAAGCAATTGCAATCTATTCTCAATAAACAAGGCAACATTGTTGGTCTTAAAATGCATATCCCTGCCCCAACCGGGTGCCGCTAAACTAAGATCATAATCACTTCCGGTAGTTCCTTTACCGAGTTGGGTACGATGCAGGTCATTGTTCATGTATTGAACGCCGGCAGCCAGCGAACTGGTTTTGCTGCGCAACCTGTATTGATGTAGTAAACGCAACTCTGAGGTATAACTGTTAAACCGGTCAATATCCACCTGCCTGTTATTGAATTGAAGCGTGGTGGCATTGATGGTATCATTCACGTTGGTTGGTTTGTCAAACAGCACACTGCTTCTTCTTCCCAACACCGCTGAAGAAATAAACTGCAGGCTTGTTTGATCAGCTACCTGCCATTTGATAGTAACCGAAGGGATATGTATATCCGGGCTAAAATAATTTCTTGAACGGGTAGCCTGTGTAGGATCTGCATAAAACATACTATCCGTTAACGGCCCCGGCAAGCGGTAAAGATATTTTGAACGGGCCCACTCTGCTCTTACGGAAAAACGCCGGTTTGGCTGGTAGGTGATAATGATCGCTTCAGATTCGGAATTTGTATGTTCATTTTTACGGTACCCATCTCTTGATTTTTTTTGGAAATAAGCATAGTATTTAAACTTGCCTGTCTTTCCGGCAATGGCATTATAACTGCTGACAAGATTAAATGAACCTGCTGTATTAATACTTTCAAAACTCAGGGGCCTGGTGGTATCTCCCTGCTTTGTAACGTAGTTCAGCATTCCGCCAAACTGTGCGCCATATTGCAATGAGCCGGTACCCCTCACCAGTTCAATACGTTCAATGCTTTCAAAAGGCATACTGTAATGGCTTGCAGGATAGCCATACATATCTGAGTTGGTAATGATTCCATCTTTGCGAAGATTAAATTCCCAACCCCGATGAGGATCAAGCCCTCTTGCGGCAATATTTACCTGGTTGCCCGAACCATCCATATCATACACAAATATGCCCGGAACTTTCGCAAAAACCTGTCTGCCCGTTTTATTAGTAATGTCCACAGGTATCTGGCTAAGATTGATTACTTCAGTCTTCTTACCAGAGAAAATGTAAGTGCCCTTTTCTGCCGGCAATTGCTTTACTATATATTGATTAAGGTAAGAATATAGAATTATGCTATCAAGGGATTTTGATTTACTGATTGAATCCTGCGGAGGCTTTTGGGCCGCAGCATTCATACAAATACCTGCCAACAAAAAAATTATAAAGCGGATTTTCATTTTAAGCTTTTAGAAGATTAAAAATAGCCCCGTAAAGAATTACAGTGCCTTATAAACAAAACTGAACGATTTTTATACTTGATCATTCCCAATGCAACTGCTTCTAAACAGTATAGTAGATTTATTATTTGTACTCATATTCTTATGTAATGCGTACCGATTTTAAAAATTGGCCCCGTAAGGAATTACAGCGCCTTATAAACAAAACTTAACATCTTAAATTATATTAAACCGCCTTGCAGTATTTCAAAATATTTTACTCTCGTTTTTCAAGATACCATCGTTTTAAAAATTAGCACTGTAAAGAATTAAAGCGCCTTATATGTTTAACTAAACGATTTGACATTAATCTGCGCCATCTGTAAGCGCTCTTTGAATGGCATAATTCCCCACGTTCTTCCCCACTGTTAACCCCACAGAGCAATCACTTCTGTAATGGATTCCACCATATAATCTCGACATGGAAGCTTCATTTGCCATTGCATTATAATCCGTCGCCCTTTCAGGAATAATATGGCTTAAAATGGCTGCTGCTGCTCCACTAAATGTAGAGTGGCCTGATATATAAGACGGGAAATTGGGAATTCCGGTGAGTGTTTTAATATTCGGATTCAATTGTGTAGGCCTTGGGTTAAAATAAAAATATTTGGTTTCCCAGCATACAATGGCCGCATCGCTCAAAGCCATATTAACCAGCGCCATATTTCTCGCCCACCTTACTTCACTGAAATTTTTTGTTATAAAATCTTCAGCAGCTATTGCATCCCAGTGACCGGGCGGCGTATAGGTAGCTACCCCATCAGCCCAGAAATGTACAATCCGGGTTTTCTCCCTCGTTGGGTTTTTTATCATTTGATACACTTCTTCCGTTTCATCTTTCATTTGCTGGCTGTTTACGGAAGGTGGCGGAGCAGGGCGAAGCGCAATACAGGTAAGTGAATCAAATAAAAAAGGTTTTACTTTTCCAAATACCGGCAACATGGGCGGCCTCTTCGGTAGTTCAAGACTATACCAGGGTGTCTCACCCCGGGCCATACAATCTGTTTCCAGTTTGGTCCAAACTGCCTGGTTACCTGCAGCCGCACCGGCCCGGTCGCCCCTTGCACGGGTTACAAATTTCTGAGCTACCAGTTTACCCAATGCTTCGCCGGCTTCTATATCGCTGCGTACATTGGCACCGGAAAGTATGCGGGCCCTTCTGTGCTCTTCTGCTTTTTGCTGAATAAAATCCTGGTCGCCGGGAAATAATAATTTCATCAACTCTACCGAAACTCCTGCTACCACTCCATCCTCGGAAGGATACGAAGGCAAATCTGATTTCGGAATCAGCACATTAATGGTAGCATCCACTTTGTAGGGTGCAGACCGGTTGTATAATTTTTTATAATGCCATGCAGCCACCAGGGCATCATATTGCGCAGCACTGACATAGGCATAGGCTCTTGCTGCATAAGGGGGATTGGCAAATGGAAACTGCGGATAAGCCAATGGATTATTGGCATTGGGAAATGGGTAAGTACCATCTGCATTTTGGTAAGGCGGTAAATTGTGTTTGGCCACCAGCTCCCTTAAAATTTCGTTCCAGCGCAATACCGCACCTGCAGCCCAGTATTTTACAATTCTTTTTTCATCGGTGGTCAGGTCGGCCTGCCAGGTTTTTATTTCATTCATTTGTGCAATGTATTCCGGGGTATTGGTTGCTATGGGTGCAGGCACCGAAAACTCAGCCGGATCGGTCAGTAAGACCGTTTTCCATGTACCGGCATTCAAATCTGTTTTTGCCGGATTGAGTGCAGGTGTATTATCGGTTCGGCCCTCAATGTCTTTGCTGCAGCCAATGAAAACCAGGGAAGCCACTGCAATTGATAAAAAGGAACCAAAAATTATTTTTTTCATATCAATTAGTTTTAGCAGGTTGATCAGATGCTTTTGCTTTTCGGTTAAAATCGAGTACATAAAATATGGAGCCATAAAAACCAAGCGACTGGCCCATGTTGCGACCTGCCACCGTGGTATTGCCACCTGCTACCAGTGATACTTCATGCTGTGTTGGCAACACTACATATTTGAAATTGACTCCAATGGTGGTAGCATTCATTTTATTGCTGGGGAAAGGCATATTGTTGCGGGTAATGTCAAAGCCGCCAAGGGTTGCCCATTTGTTTACTACTGCTTCTGCAATCACCCGTTCGTTTCTGAAACCGGCCCTGAAATTATAATTGGCACCATCCGGCATTTTTACTTCGTTGGTTAACAACAGTTCGGTAGTGTAGTAAGAAGTGCGGTCTATTTTGATATTATCACGCAGTACATAAGTGGCCGAACCGGTTACAAAAAAACTACCTGTTTGGTAATCCGCCATTATCCTGGCAGATGCGGTTTTGCTACGCAAACCAATTGATAACGGGAGAAAATCTGCCACATAATTGGTTAAGGGAAAAGACACGCCGCCAATTCCATACAAGGAGAAGACGCCGCCCAGCATTTCTTTTTCAACCGGCATCCATTTCACAAAAAGGCTCAGGTCCTGGATGCCCTTCATGCCGTGTAATGTACCGGCGCTTGCCTTTGTTGTAACATAGGGTACGCTGAAAAGTACATTCAGTTTTGAACTGATTCCATAGTTACCCATCAGCCCAATCATTTGTGTAGAAACGGTACCCAAATTCAGGTTGTCTCTTTTTAATGTTCCTTCCCAATAGTTTTTCCAGCTACTGTAACTGTACATGGGGCCAACACAAAAGCGCTTTTTACCCATCATAATGGCATCTATATCAGTTTGACCAAATGAAAGTTGGCTACACATCATTAAGAAAAGGACCAGCCAGCTCCACTTTCTCTTAAAAAAATATTTTCTCATAAAAAATTATTTTTATAGCCCACGCAAAACATGGAGGAGGATATTAACCTGCACCCATGTTTTGCACGGACAATTTTTTTACAGTAGATTATAATTTTGGATCAAAGTTTTTTACCGCTTTTGATTTCTTTACAAACCGGTATGAATAACCAACACTGACAGAATAATCGGCAAAAGCAGCATCGCCCTGTACATGTGCCATTTTTGAAATATCGGTTACGTTGGCGTTCTTTAAATTCTGACTGGCAATATCCGCAGCGCTTTGTACCCGATCTCTTACCACATTATAAGGCACAAACAGGGTAATACTATGCTGGCCCGAGCGGTATGAAATACCCGGCTCCACAGCCACCACATAACCTGGGCGCCTGTATGCTACCTGGCCGCCCAATACATCATAGGCAGGGATACCTTCAATCCTTCCGGCCAATGATAAAGTTAAATGCTGTGCTTTGTCAACAGTACTCATAATACCGGCCCTTGCAAAATACTGGTCTGGGCAGGCATACACATTATATCCTGCAAGCCCGGCAGAAGGCAAAGATTTAAAAGTGCCGTTCGATTCTTTAGGGTTGAACAGGTAATATGCATTGGCAAAGCCATAAATGCTTTTGTACAATTGGGTAAATCCCTGGAGCTCTATCGAGAAACCAACACCGCCATCGCCTGGCTGTATCGCCTGGTCCATCATTACATTTTTGATGGTACCATCAGATTGTGGCGCATCATCTGTTTCTGAATAACTACCTGTTTTCAATTTTATACCGGCACCAATCATCAGGTTACCATTGTGCGCTTTTGCAGGATCGATCACCCAATAATTTAAACCAAAACGGACATCGCCCAAACCCTTTGCATACACACTATACCGAAAGGTATCTTTTACAGGGGCCGTTTGCCTCATCACCTGTGAACGCTCGTTGTGTACCCATGGAATACTTAGATTAAACTGCAACCGGTTGGTTATTCCATAAGATAAATTAAGGTCAACCGCATGCGAATATATATTAACCGCATTGCCACGGTTATTGCCAAATTTATCATGGCCACCACCTGTTTTCTGGCGTTCCGGTTGTTCTTCTTTTCCTACAAAATGCCTCCATGAATGGAAATACCGGTAGTTAACACCGGCCTGTAAATCACCTTTGGAAAGGTTGTACGAATTGGATGAACACATGCCCACCCCGCCCATTTGACGAACGGCTACGCAACCCTGTGCATTTAAATTGTGTTTGGCTATTAATGTGATCGCAAGAATTATAATTAATTTTTTCATTAGTTAGTTTTAATTAGTTAGATATTTTGGTTTTTTATTTTCAGCCACCAATAGATTGGTAACAGAAAACAGGTTTTAGTTGGAACCCTTCTCCAGTTTTAATTTTCCAACTATAAAATCGCCCACTTTTTTGCCATACTCTGTACTTACCAGGCAACTGGGATGAAAGTGAATGCCGCCGTAAAACCTGGCAAGATTGTTTTCGTCAGATGCCTGCCGGAAGGAAGTAAAGGAACGATTGGGAATACCAAACTCCAGTTCGCTGGTATCGGTATAGCTGAATGTTTCGCCATACATTTTTGTTAAAGCTTCGGCGGCAGCGGATGAAACCGTACTATGTCCGCAGGTGTATTCAGGAAATGGCGGTGTTTGTAAATAGGGTCTCCAGTCGGCATCAATGTATTTATTGATAACCGTTTCGGGCCTTGCCATATTACTCCTGAATTTTTCATCCCAGCATTGAATAAAAGCATCAAACATACAGATGGAAGTGAGCGTATAGGCTGTTACGGTTTTAGCAAAATCAGCCTTCGCTTTTGTAGACGCAATGCCTACAATATTCATCCAATGGCCCGGCGGTGAAAACTTCTTGGTCATAAACTGCACATGGCCGCTTACATGTAATTCGTTCGGCAGATCGTTCCAGAACATGGCGATATGCTTTTGCTCATCTGTTAAACTATCAATTGCATTTTTTGATAACATTACCTGCTTGTAATAAGGGCCATTTTTATCCGTCATGTTAAATGGAATAGGCCTTGGCGGCATATACTGCGAAGCGCTGTCCAACACAATTGTTCTTATCTCGTTCCAATGTGGCTCCATTGCGCTTGCATACATGGGGGGAGTTGGAACCCAGCGCCCGGGAGTATCAATTACCGTGTACTTTGGTGCGCTCCTTGTTTGCAGGTAATTATCCTTTTTACTCCAGGCCAGGATAGCTTTTGCAATGGTATCAGAAAAAGCTACAGAATGTTCAAACATGTCATCCGGCATTCCTTCCTTTTTTACAAGGCTTTTTAAACTGTCCACATAATCCTTCATACTCCCTTCCGGAAAAGTTACTGCTTCACCTACTTTACAAAAAGCCAGCAGTGCTGAGAATTCTACGTCCACTGGTTTGGTGGTATCCAATGATGGCATAGTTGTGAGCCCTTTAATTTGCCCTGCCAATGACTGGTATTTTTTGGGCCAGGCCGCGGCAATACATTCATACGCGGCGATATTGGCGTAGGTATAATTGCGGCAGGCAACAATGGGTGGGAAATTATTAAATTTCACCACCTCGTTCAGCTCCTTCACTGTTTTGCAATACGAGAAAGGCTCGGGAAAATAAGTTTCCTTAGGGGCTTTATTTTGCGTACAGGAGTATGCAAATAAAAACACAACTATTACGATCAATAGTTTTTTCATAAATAAGAATAAGTGAGTGAATAAACAAACTGTTCCGGTGCTGAAAATACCCTTATTAATAATACAGATCGTATTCTTGCACGATTATAAAATCACCGGTATTACAGGGAAGTTTTTGCGAACAGTATTAGATGCGGAAATTATTGGCTGACAAATCGGGTGGTTGCTCTAATGTTTTTGTAAAAAGACTATTTACAAATCTGTGGGGCTTAATAAAATGAGTTAAATATTTTGGCGCTGGTTTAAAAACAATCGCTGACAGTTGCTCTTCAAATTCACTGATGATTTTTTGAAAAGATTTTGATTCTGACGGGGATTTCTTTTTCCCGGCAGATGTTTGAAAATCGGCAACCAGTTTGGAAAAATCAGCTTTTGCCGCCTGTATTTTCATCTTGGCGGTATTGGGAATACAAAGCAGTTCGAGTGAATCATTATAAATTCTGCATTTTACATATTTATAATAAACCCCTTCAATTTCTATTTCCCCATCTATACGCTGGAATGTTTTTGAATTTTGATAGTAAGGCAGGTTGGTGGGCTGCTTAATGGATATTAACTGCTGATCTGCGTAATCATTGCCATCAAATGCCAGTTCCATTTTTTCATTTTCCTGTTGCTCAAGGAATATCGCTACTATCTTATACCCAAAGATATTGAAGGAAAATATCCCCAAAAGTAGTATAGCAGCCAGTCGTTTCATTTAATAGAGATTGCAAAATAGGTTTTTTTTATGTTTTCCAAATAATTTTTTTGGGGGGCTTTGGAATAAAATGATTGCACCCGTTTGCGGCGGGATGATGTTATTGAGCTGAAGACCTTTATGTTTGTCGTATTTCAATAATCCCGCCCTTCCTGCGGGGTTATTGAAAATTGTGTTTAATGCTTTGCTATTATTTAATGCGGACAGTTTGTAACTGATATAGTATTACAATGCTTTTCTTTTGATTTTTGTCAATTCCTCTTCCATCTCCTTTACATTTCTCTTTTCTGCTTTTGCTAATTCAATTGCTTTTTGCTGGGTGCTTTCTGCCTCTGCGTAAAAAGCCAGTTGGTAGAGCAAATGGGCCAATGTATCATAATAGCCAGCTACCGGGTTTAGTTCAATTGAACGTTTGCTCCACAGCATTGCTTTCGTAAGGTAAGTACCATCCTGTGTACCTGATTTATAAAAAGTCCAGGCCGCATTGTTTAATTCTGTTGCAGAAATATTGGGGGCATAGGCGAATGAAAATGATCTTGATACAACACCGTTTCGATTAACTATTCCCTCGTCCTTTGCATTACGCCTGGCCGTCTCTATCTTTTGTTTTTCCCTATTCTTTATTGAATCTGTACTTATGTTCATATAATACTGATCATAAAAAATGACTGCTTCTCTTAAATAAGCGATCGTGTCTTTTACACCAGTGTAATATTGAAGCAACTTTAAGGTGTAATTCTTTTGGCCTTCCCTATAATCTCTCGTCCATGTACCCCTTGTAAAATTTGCTGCTGTATAGGCACGGGCAATATTTTTGTTTGCAATTGCACTTGCCATTGTGTTTGCAATTATGCCGTTGTTGATGGCGGTACGCTCTTCAAAAATTTCGGTTTTGTATATACTGTCGATTATACTTTTATTAGTGTAAGCAAGTTTGTAAGCTCTTCCTTCGGCAAGCGGACCTGCCTGTAAAATAAAAAGTACCTGTTGGTAATTGCCCAGGTCGGCAATGGTTAAGGAGTCAACATATTTTTCTATCAATACTGCATTGTCTTTTATGCCTGCCTTTTTTCTTTTGGTGATATACTCCTTTAAAAAAGTTATGTTATACCTTCCGGCTGCATATTCTTTATCAAAATCTACCAGCGACTTTTCACTGCCGGCATTTATGGCAACATCTGCCAATTTTATTAACTCTGGCACAAATGGCCTTATAACAGCATTTTTTGACATGACGCCGCCCTTGCTATCTAAAAAAACAAAAGACGGAAAACGATAAACCTTGTACTGCCGGATTATGCTGTTGCTTGCTGTATCTTCTCTTGCTACTTTATAATTGATGAAGCATGAATTGAATTTGGCAACCACCTCAGGATTATTTAGTACTGCCAGGAAGTTGGTAACATTGGCTGGTGGCAGCATTGTCACTAATATTGAAAGCGGCTTATTTTGCTCAACGGATAACATTCTCGCCTCTTCGAATGATTTTTGATAATTAATTTTTTGCGACCAGGAGGTAACAAAAAAAAACAGCATGGCTGATAACAGGAGGGTACTTTTTTTCAAGCATGAAAAGTAAACATTTACATCTGATTTAAATAGCGAGCAGGAATTAATTTTAGAAGATGGCCATTGCAATTTAAATTTAAGTGATCTTCACCGGCTTTAGAGCTATGAGGTTTATCTACAACGCAATCAACGATCCACACCGGTATGTGGTACACGAGGGCGATCGTCGCGGCGGACAAGCTGCAACGATGCCTGAGAAAGGCTTCAATGCCTGGCCCAAAAAATTAAAACGTGCATGTGAATACTAAAAAAAGTAAATAGGATGAGTTAATACAGAATGATTTTAACATTTCACTTCGCTATAAAAGTCTTCTTCTCCGAACCAATCCCTTTCAACGTGAGGCTTTTCCATTCCTTTGGCAAAGCCGATTTTATTTGGGTAATTCCTGCCGGGGTGATCTCCAATCCTCCAAACCCATTCAGCACCGCCTGTAAAATGCCGCCGGCACCTGTCGCAAAATATGGATTGGTTCCTCCCTTGGTTTCAGCGATCACATTAAACGGGGGCAGTAAATTGGGTACATAGGAATCTTTAAAAAAGTGATGTGCTTTTTCACTGTCGCCGATTCTTGAGTATAACAAAGCGAAAATGGCCTGTGTCATGGCCGGTGTGCCTTCATCAGGCACTCTTACTGAATAATAATCCAGGTCCTTTTTTACTTGTTTTGGATCAGTGACTTCTTTTAACGGATAAGCCAGTAGATTTACATCCGACTGCTTAATGCCTTCGCCTTTGTAGGTGGCATGCTCGCTGGTGGTGCCATCGGGCATTTTTAAGATGGGAATGTTGTTGGCAACATTCATCCAATCGGCATCGGCGGCTATGCCTAATATTTTGGCGGCATCGGTTGCAAATTTTAAATTGGCTTTGGCAGCGGCATTGGTAAAAGCGTTGTTATCTACATTCTCGGCCCACTCATCAGCGGCTACCACATTTTTGATATCGTATTTTCCGGGGCCGTTTCTTTCCACCCTGCTTGCCCAAAAGTCGGCCGTGTTTTTCAGGATGGGCCAGCCTTTTTCCCGCAGCCAGTTTTTATCCTGTGTTACGCAATAATAATTCCACGCGGCAAGGGCAATGTCTGCGGTAATATGATGTTCAAATGGGCCGCTCAACGCCCATACCGGTGTTTCCTCCACGCCGGTCTCTGCACTCTCCCACGGGTACATCGCACCTTTATATCCTTTGCCATATGCATTTCTTTTGGCTGCTTCCAGCCGTTGAAAACGATATTCAATCATACCCTTCGCCAGTTCAGGATGCATTTGCAAAATGGCCGGAAACATCCACAATTCAGTATCCCAGAACACATGTCCGTTGTATCCCAATCCACTTAGCCCCATTGGCGAGGGGCTGTTGGAAGCACCATCCCGTACAAATGAATAAAGATGATAGAGCATGCTGTGAACATCCTGCTGGGTTTGTGCGACGGCTGCAGCAAGCGCAGGACTTGCAGGTTCAATGATGATATCACTGGCCCATAATTCATCCCATGCTTTGTTATGCATTTCTATCAGCCTTTCCCTGCCCTGTAATTTGGCAAAAATAGTAAGGCGTTCGGCCTCATTTAGCGGATCGTCATGATGCGCTGATGTAATGGAAGAACCGATAATAGAGTACCGGTAAGACTCCCCGGCTTTTATTTTTTTTGCAAACTTTACCAGGTGCATGTTGTTGTCCCACATTTCATGTATTACCCTTGGCTCACTGCCATGTGCTTCGCTAAAAATAAAAGCATTGGAAGCGCACATTAATAATTTACCGGTCGGACTTTTTGCAGCGGAGGTAAGCAGGCTGATGGTAGTATGGGGCCGGTCAATTTCATTGTAATAATTCTGTACATCCTTTAAAGCATCCGGCGCTTCCATGATGCTGGCGCTACCCAGGTTGAAATCCTTCTTTGCTGTAACGGTAATGTCCATTAAAACAGAATAAGGCAACTGCCGCAATGAATAGTAAGTATAGCTAACGGTGGCAATATCTTTATAATTGAAAGAGGTAGTAAAGTTGGCATGCTTCATATCCAGCGCTTGCTGCATATTGGTAACATCGCTGTTGGCCAGCCTCCTGCCATCAATTTCCATATACATATTTAACAGGTTGAAGCTGCGGATAAAATTACTTACCCGGCCACGGCCATACAAATCATAGGCTCCGGCAAGCACCACATCTTTAACCTTAAATGCTTCCGGGCTGCTTACAATACCCAACATTCCGTTGGCAACGGTAATGCCATAATAATTGGCAGGATTGATATTAGTGGCGGTTATTTTCCAGGGATCCTGGGAAAAGACGAAGCCATAATAATTTACAAAAAGAATGCTGAAGAAAAGTACCTTTTTCATATATTTTTAATTAAACACGACCATTGCGTTTAGTCGAGATTATTATTTCACATTTTGAGACGGAGGACATCAACTCAGATTTTGAAACTAAAAATTATTTTTGAAATGCAACCCTATTTACATTTATTCTTGCCTACTGCAAACTTAGTAGGGTTTATGCTTTAAAGATATCATTTTATAGAAGCATATTTGCCATCTTTTTTTAAACAACTGACTTTTGAAACCCCTAAAGAACGATCATTAAACAAATTTGCACATATTTCACTTAATGCATGTTTCCTATACTTTACATATGATCATAACACACCCCTGAACTCATTCCTTCTTTAGATTGATTGGCAAATAAAAATGGGTGTTTCAGATTCATTTTTGATCCAATCGGGCCCTCGCTCAAATGAAATTACTCCAAAAGTTTTGTATCCATTAGTTTTGTACACCGAACCAACATATAAAACATCACTTGCGGCATTTATTTATGAAAAAGAAAATTGGATTTATTTTTACAGCTCTGATAATAGCTTTTGCAATATATGCGACCTTGTTTACCTCTATCTACAGCAAGGCAATAATGATTAAAATGCCTGTTTCGAGGGTACAAAAAGAGATATCCTCCATCAGCAGTATATCAAAATGGTACATGCCATTTGCTATTAGCGATACTGCTATAATAAAAATAACGGGCAACAATAAACTTCAATATAATACTGATTCATTATTGATCACTTCAATTACCGGATTAACTGCGAATTACCTCGTAAGTGAAAAGGATATATCTAAAAATATTGTATTCAACATAATTGCTGATACAGCCGGTCACTCAAAAGTTGTATTAAGTTACCGGAGCAGTTTATGGAATAAATGGACAGGCAATAACCCAATTATAGCCAATGCGGAAAAAAGTTTGATACAACTTAAAGACTATTTTGAAGACACTAAAAAAATGTATGGCTACGAAATGGAAGTAGTTGAACTAACCGATACCACTTTCTTATTTACATCAAAAGTGGTTTCCAACAGTTCAAAGAAAGCAGCTTTAAAATCTACTTATGAATCCTTAATACGATATGCCCGGGAAAAAGACATGAACTATACTGATACAAAAATATTTTATGCCTCGCCGTTTGGAAATGACAGTACCCATTTATTCATGAGTATTGGAATTACCAATACAGCAAATGCTTCATTTTCGGGAGAATACACCTTAAAGAAAATGCCTTACAAGGGGCATTTATTATCAGCTTACTACCAGGGCAGTTTTGGTAACGTTAATAAGGTAATAAATGCCATGGAGCGATTTAAAGCCGACAATGAAATGACAACAATGGCTATACCATTTATAAAATTTATTTCCGAGAATGTGGATTTTGATGATAACCAAATTATCCAGGCAAGGGCATATTACCCTGTTTTCTAGTACCCGGAATTTTTATTTTATTATCATCACGGAGTCATTATTAAGGGCGATGATGTATGCTGGTGTATTGTTTATTTTAACAGGCTGTATATGACTGACCTGGTTTTTTATAACCACTCCATTAATATTTTCTACAATAAAGTTCCCCTTGCCTTTATTGATCAAAACATTGCCAAAGCTGGCATCGTTCCTGTTAATTTGAATGGACTGTGCATAAAAATTACCGCAGGTTAAAATATCGGGCAGGTTATCACTATTCGCATCAAAAACCACGGCATCCTTTAAAGCAGACAATTGTGCCTGCCATGGTAATTTTTTGATTTCAAAATTACCTTTGCTATCATTGATAAGTATTGCATTAGAAAAATAATCCACTTTAAAAACAACTGCATTTTTTAATTTTTCTGCTAAAAAAATATCAGCTATTGATGCTTTTGAAAAATCGGAGGCAAGCAGATATTTCTTTTTAATGTAAGGCAGTTGTTTTTCCAGGTCCATTTTACTTGATAAAGGTATTTCAACGCCCTGCTTGTAATAGGTTACAATTTGTTCTTTGGTGCCATTATTATCAAAATCGTTATAATACATTCTTACCGGCTCATTTTGTGTTGGCTGTAGTTTACAGTTTTCTCCCTGGTTACCGGCGATAAAATCTATATCACCATCATTATCTATATCTACCGGCAATAAAAAATTCCACCAACCATCATTATTGATCAGTTCTTTTTTTGTAAACTTCCCATTATTAAATAAAAAAGCCTCAATCCCTCCCCATTCAAGGGTTACGACCAGGTCGGTTTGTTTATCGTTATTAATATCTGCCCATACTGCATTTGTAACAAAACCTATATCGGACAACCCTTTTGCTACCACATCGGTAACATTTTTAAAATGGCCTGTACCATCATTTTGTAATATATAAGAAGGCGGTATTTTTCCATAGACAAATGGGGTAGTGCGTCCTCCAACAAAAAGATCCACGAACCCATCATTGTTAAAATCAAACGGCTTAATACAGGATTGTGTAAGATAAATACCCGGGAAGGCATTTTGCAGTATACTCATATTGGATTTACCGTCGTTCATATATACCCGTGGCTGGCGCCATTTTTCAGGGCCAAAATATTCATTACCGCCGCTTGCCACTACCAGGTCCTGGAATCCATCGTTGTTTACATCAGCAAAACATGCATCTACATCTTCATAGGTACTATCCAGTGTAAACTGTGGTTGCTTCGACTTTGTAAAACTTCCATTTTTATTTTGTATAAACAGTGCACTGGTTTTCCATTTGGAACTGCCGATATATACGTCCTGCAATCCATCATTATTTACGTCCCCCACCGCCAGTGCTGGTCCCTCGCTTCCAAACATTTTGGGCAATAATATCTCCCGGTTAAACTCATTAAAGTCATTTTCCTGGTGCAGATAAGTCAAGCCGGTTGCCACAGTAATATCAGTCATAGGCCTTGCCTTCGGCAGAAAATAATTCTTTATTACCTTATAGTCAAATAACGGCAAGCCTTTTTTCCAATATATATTCAGGTCCTGTTTTATTGTATCCCATTTGATATTCTGAAAAGTATTATCAGGCCACACGAGTATTATTGAATCCACTTTTGTATCCCCTATACCGATGTGCATGGGTATTTCCATTGACGACATAAACCCTCTAACGGGATATTTTTCTATGTAAATAATTTCATTGCTCCTGAAAACAAAACACTTCGCTCCAACAGCATTTAAATTTTTTGGTGCACCGGTTAATTTCAGATTTAAGTAATTGTTTTTTGCCGTTGCGTTATTTTTATAGAGGATTGCCGGATCCCATATATTATTTACTACAATATCGAGGTTGCCATCATTATTAAGATCTGCATATACTGCCCCATTACTGAAAGTATTCGGGCTATTGGCTATGTCGTTACTAACATCCGTAAATTTTGCATTACCTGTATTTTTAAAAAAGCGGTTGGGCAATTTTATTTCAGGAAATTTGTTGATGATTGCCAATTCCTTTTCATCCACCTTGTTTTTCTGTAGTTTTTCCTGTACGGCATCATTAACCATGTAACTGATGTAATCAATGTCAGTAAGTCTTTTTGGGATTCCATTGCTTACAAACAAGTCTTTCCTGCCGTCGTTATCAAAATCCATAAACAGGCTGCTCCAGCTCCAGTCTGTTGCAAACACGCCACTGTAATAGCCCGTTTCTGAAAACATGCCGTTACGCTGATTCAATTGCAGGTTATTTCTTGCATACTGATGATTATAGCCATACTGCAATTTCTCAAGAGTGGTTTGATACTCATCTTCACCTAATGAACGTTTTGATATTACGGGATCATAAGGCAACATATCCATGGTAATAATATCTGCATAAGCATCATTATTTATATCAGCAATATCAACCCCCATACTAAATTGGCTGGTGTGCATCATGTGGTCGTTCAGTTCTTCTTTAAATGTGCCGTTCTTTTGGTTAATGTACAGGTAATCATTTTCATGAAAATCATTGCCTATATACATATCCGGCCAGCCATCCATATTGATATCACTCACAGCAATGCCAAGTCCATAACTGATTTTGCTACTATTGATGCCGCATTGCCGGGTAATATTTGTAAAATGCCCGTTGTCGTTTCGATAAAACTGTTCCCCGGCCAGCGTGTCGTACGTGTTTAAAAAATTCTCCCTCGGTGCAAAATTACCAGAATGATTTACCGAATGGTTTAGTAAAAACATATCGAGATCACCATCATTGTCAAAATCAAAAAATGCAGCCTGGGTGCTAAATCCCGAAAAACCCAGTCCAAAATTTTCCGTCTCGTCCTCGTAGACTGGTATACCATTATTAATCTCTTTACATACCAGCAACTGATTTCTTCCATGTAATACTTTATAATTGCCCACTCTGCAGATATACAAATCTAACAGTCCATCATTGTTGATATCTACGACACTCACACCTGTGCTCCAACTACCATCGCCTGGTATCCGGGAATCTTTGGTTACATCTTTGAAACGCATATTGCCTTCATTCAGATACAGACTATTCCGCCCCTGATTGCTCGAAAAAAAAAGATCAATCTTCCCGTCATTATTAAAATCACCTGCAGCCACACCTGCACCATTGTAATAGTACATGTATTTAAGAATATTAAAGTCAGGGGTAGGCTTTAAGTTGTTATTGAAATCCAATCCCGTAACATCACTTTTCAATACGGTAAATAAAGCAGGCCGATTCGGCCTTGTTTCATTATTGCATGATATATTGATGAAACAATAAATAATACTCAGTAAATAAAGAATATGTCGGGTTGTAGTATACATGCAGCCTGCTTATATTTTTAGGGTAGTAAATTTTTTAATTGATAAAGCTCCGGGATTTCGTTGTTTTGGAGAAACAATATATCGTGCCTTCCCTTTCGCTTCACAGCAATAATATCCCTTACCTGGCCATGCAGGTCAATGCCCGAAAACGCTTTTGTTATATTTGAAAAATTACCTTTTCCATCGTTCATCAATACCGTTCCTTCATTTGCATCTAACCGGCCCAACTGGGGCTGAAACCCAAATTCATTACCGCCCATTACCAGGTCGGGTATTGCATCCTGGTTGAGATCAATAACCAATATAGATTTTACAGATGAAAATTGCACCTCAACAGGAAATGGTTTTACAGTGAAATGACCGTTGCCATTATTATATGCAATGCATGAAGAGGTAGCGTTCACTTCTTTAACTACCGCCTTTTGCATTTGTTCGGGCGTAAACAATTTCTGCACCGATTTCTTAGCATATTCCACATTTCGAAGATTTTGTTTTTTTAACATCGGCAGTTGACTTTCCAATTCCGTTTTCATAAAGACGGGCTTGTCTTTTCCTCCTATGTTTCGGGTAATAATTTTATCCGGTGTTCCATTATTATCAAAATCATTAAAAAATAATTTTACCGGATTATCCTTATCCGGTTTCAGGTAAAAATTATCGCCCATGTTACCTAATACCAGGTCTGGTTTGCCATCTCCATTTAAATCTACAGCAGCTACCGTTTGCCACCAGCCCATTTTATCCGACAGGTTGTTTGGCACCGCCTCAAAGCCACTATTTTTATACGTAAATATTTTGGGTGACATCCATTCCCCAACAATGGCCAATTCAGCCTTTTTATCGCCATCCAAATCTACCCACACAGCCCCCGTAACCATTCCTGCATCAGTGACCGCTTTACATTTTTCATAAGGCATTTCACTAAAGCTGCCGGTTCCATCATTGGTGTATATGTGACTTTGGGGTGTCATTCCATAAATACCAGTTACACATCTTGCACCTGTAAAGAGATCAAGGTCACCATCACCGTCAAAATCGTTTGCGACAGCAATGCTGATATTGTCCTTATTGGCGGGAAATGCATTTTCGGAAACCCGGAAATGGCCCCTTCCATCATTGATAAATAAACGGTGCTGCAATTCACGGCTAAAAGGCATGGCCACATTGCCACCACCGCATACCAGCAAATCATTGTCCTCATCTTTATCGCAATCAAAAAACAACACCGAACCATCTACAAAACCTTTTAACTGGTTAAATACAGGTTCGTCTGCTTTTATAAATTCCCCGGCAGCATTTTGAAGATATAATGCGCCTGGTTTGGAGGCGGTTCCGCCAATATAAATATCATCCAACCCATCACCATTTACATCTGCTGCAGCGGCCTTTGGCCCTTCATGCGATAGCATTTGGGGAATCCCCCTTTCCCTGTAAAAGTCGGTAAAGTCGTCATCCGTATTTTTATCAAAATTGGTTTGCACAAGTTGAAACAAGGGCACAGTTTTATCTCCTGTCTGCTGTTTTAGTTTTTCTCCATCAGCAGGTTGAGCATATGAAAGATATTTATTTATTTCAGGATGGATAGTTTTTGTAAATGTCAGATCAGGCCAGATGATCAATACCGAATCTACCTGCGTGGCTTTGCCAATGCCAATACATTGTTTATAATCAACAGAGGATTGAAATCCCCTGCTAGGCATAATTTCCCGCGTAAATACCTGGTTACCTTTATAAATACAGATTTTACTTCCGATGGCAAAAGTATTTTTATCTTTCCCGGTTGCTGTAATCCCGATAAAATTATTTTTATTCTGTTCCCTGCTGTTATTTTTAAAAACAAAAGCCGGCTCATTCACATTATTTACTACGATATCCAGGTCGCCATCATTATCAAAATCGGCGTAAGCTGCTCCATTTGAAAAAGAGTTTTCCGTAAAGCCCCAGTTCATCCCTTCGTCAGAAAATTTTAAGTTCCCCAGGTTCCGAAACATTTTATTCGGTACGGCAATAGACGGTATTTTATTTACCAGGGCTGAGAGATCTTTCTTACCGGTAGCTGTCATTTGCTCTTTGATTTCGTTGGCCTCAAAACTTAAAAAATCCTGGTTAGTTAAATCACGATAAATACCATTGCAAACATACAGATCATTCCATCCATCGTTATCCGCATCAAAAATCAGTGCTCCCCAGCTCCATTCAGATGCGTTTACACCGCTATAATTAGCGATATCATTAAATGTTCCTTTCCCATCATTTAACTGCAGTGTATTTTGCAGATACTGGTGGAAGAATCCATTCCTTTCTTTTAAACGAAACTGGTCAATATCATCGAAATTCAAAGTTGTTTTAAGCCGGTAATCATCCGCCGGCAACATATCGGTCGTAAATATTTCCGGGAAGCCATCATTATTAATATCCCCGAAATCGGCTCCCATAGATGCATAGCTATTGTGTTTGAGCCGCTGCTCCAACTCATCTTTAAATGTGCCATTCTTTTGATTGATGTATAAATAATCTCTTTCAAAAAAATCGTTGGATACGTATACGTCCGGGTAATTGTCTTCATTCACATCACCCACGGTTACCCCGAGGCCAAAACTCATGAGTGTACCGTGTATTCCTGCCTGCTGGGTAACTTCAGTAAAATGACCGTTATCATTGCGGTATAAATGGTCTCCACCGCCCTTTAAATAACCGGCTACATTCCACTTATCTGCTGCAATTTCTCTTTGTTTGGGATAACCAAGGCTATTTACAGGAACCGGGCTATTGTCTATTTTAAACATATCAAGATCGCCGTCGAGATCATAATCGAAAAAACTCACCTGCGTGGTGTAGCCGGAATCATTCAACCCATATTTTGCAGCACTTTCGGTAAAGGTGAGATTATGATTATTAATAAATAGCTGGTTGCTTCGCAAGGAACTGTTTTCCATACTGCCGGCATTGCAGACAAAAATATCCAGCCAACCGTCGGCATTTACATCGGCCATTACAACTCCTGTGCTAAATTGGCGTTTAGTGGTAAACCCCGCTTTTGCGGAAATGTCTTCAAAATGAAAATTACCTGTATTCAAAAACAATTTATTATCACCCTGGTTGGCGGTAAAAAAAACATCTGCTAACCCGTCATTATTGATATCTCCGGTTGCCACGCCACCCCCGTTGTAAAAATTACGGTAATTGAGAATGTTAATGGTATCGTTATCCTGCACTTTGTTAACAAAGTTGATTCCTGAATTTTTCACCTCCTCAAACAAAACGGGCTCCGCATTTTTATGTTTGCATGAAGGCAATAGTTGCACCAATGTTATTAATATAGGAACGGTGTAATTTTTCACGCTGTGTATTCTCCCCTGCACTTTTTATTGAATTATTTCTTTTTTAGAATATCGTTTAATTTATACAATAAAGGGTACTCATTATTCTGCAAGAACAATACGTAGGTTCCCTTCTTATTTTTTATTGCAGCAATATCTCTTAATTCACCGCTAAAATTTAGCCCGGTTTGTTTTGCCTGCTGCCATTTAAAACTGCCTTTGCCGTCGTTGATTAAAACATCGCCAAAACTACCATCTAATTTTTCAAACTGTGGTAAAAAACCAAATTGATTGCCACCGGTTACCAGGTCAATAAAGCCATCGCCATTTACATCAATTGGCAGGATGGTATTGATGCAGGATAGCTGGCTCATTTCCTGCAAAATGCTAATGAAAAATTTGCCATCGCCTTGGTTGATAGCCACACAAGATGGTGAATAGTTAAACTGCTTTACAACAGATGATGCGATCAGCTCTTTCGAAAACAATTCCTGTATCGGTTTGTTGGCATAATCGCTGTGTCTTAGATTATCTTTTTTTAGCGATGGAAGTTGGTCTTGTACATCCCTTTTTAAAAATACGGGAAGATCCTTCCCGTCGATTGTATAGGTCATCATTTTATCGAGATCGCCATTTTTATCATAGTCATTCATCCAAAGCTTTGCAGGCTTTGCCTCCGTTGGATTGAGGTAGAAATTTTCACCAATATTGCCCAGGATCAGGTCTTGCCTGCCGTCATTGTTTACATCTGCCACTGCTATAGATTGCCACCATCCAAACTTATTATTGAGGTTAGTTTTTATTTCCAAAAAACGATCTTTAGAAAAAGAAAAGACCCTGGGCGCCATCCATTCTCCCACTATAATTAATTCTTTTTGCTTATCGCCGGCGACATCTTCCCAAACTGCGCCGCTTACCATTCCAATATTGGCAATGTCAGGATTCTTAGTTACAGCGATATCATTGAAGTGGCCTTTGCCATCATTTACAAATAAATAACACTTCGGATCTTTACCATAAGTTCCGGGATAACTTCGTGCTCCAATAAAAAGATCGGGGTAACCATCATTGTTAAAGTCATTTGCAATTGCGGTGGCGATGTTCATTCCGATTGAAGGAAATGCCGCAGTTACAGGTTCAAAGCCTCCTTTCCCATCGTTATTGTATAATCTCAGTTCCAGTTCAACACTATAAACGGGATGATTGTTACCACCCGGCCCGATCAGCAGATCCATATCACCATCTTTGTCGTAGTCAAAAAACAAAATTGCCACATCATCTGTTCCTGCATTTTTTTTAGACACATCAATATCTTTTTCCACAAATCCTCCTGTTGCGTTTTGCAGATACAACCGACCGGTTTTATTTTCTGCTGCTCCAATATACATATCGGTAAGCCCGTCGCCATCCACATCTGCTGTAGCCACTTTTGGCCCTTCTCTTGAAAAGATTCTGGGCGTCAAGCGTTCATTATAAAAATCGACAAAGTCACCTTCTGTATGTTTTTCAAAATGACTTACAGCCGGTGAAAAAATTGTTTGGGATACGTTGAAACTTTTCGAGTCTTCTAAAATAGTGGTTGAAGTTGCTTCATCAAGATTGTAGACACGATTAATTGCCGGATTAACCATTTTAGTTGTCTTTCTGTCTGGCCAGGTAATCATTACAGAGTCTACGTCCAATTTGTCTCCCAAGCCGAAAAGCAGTTTATAATCAACCGACGACTGAAATCCTCTGCTGGGAAATAATTCTCTGAGTAAGATTTCATTTCCCCTGTAAAGTTGCACCTTACTCCCGATTGCAAACTTGTTTTTAGCTAGTCCATTTAATGAAAAAGCAATGTAATTATTGCGATTATATTGTCTTGACTTATTCCTATAAATGCTTGCCGGTTGATTTTGATTACATACAATCAAATCTAGATCGCCATCATTATCAAGGTCTGCATAAGCTGCTCCGTTTGAAAATGTAGGTTGTGCAAGACCCCATTCATTTCCCACTTCAGTAAATTTTAAATTGCCATTATTCTTAAATACCTGATTTGGAATGGGTGTTTTAGGGATTGCCTCCAATATCTTTTCAACTGACTCTTTTTTACCTGATAAAACCATTCTCTGATTGATCTCATTTGCAAAAAAATCCATGAAATCAAGATTTGTTACATCCCGGTTCACACCATTACACACATACAGATCGTTATATCCGTCATTATCCATATCAAAAATCAGGGCACCCCAACTCCAGTCGGTCGCTGCCACCCCACTATATCTTGCGATGTCAATAAACTTTTTATTTTTATTATTCAGTTGTAAACAATTTTTTGTGTATTGATAATAAAATCCAGACTTTAGTTTGTCTGTAAATAGACTAATATTATCAAAAGAGCCAGTAGTTTTCAATCGATAATCATTCAACGGCAGCATGTCTGTGGTGAACAAATCAGGATAACCATCATTGTTGATATCTGCAATATCCGCACCCATAGACGAAAAGCTCGTATGCTGGAACCATTGTTCCATTTCATCCTTAAATGTTCCATTCTTTTGATTGATATACAAATAATCCCTTTCGTATGAATCATTGGACACAAATACATCGGGCCAGTTATCACCATTAATATCGGCAACAGATACCCCCAAGCCAAAACTAATTAACCCTCCGTGAATACCCGCTGGGGAAGTTACCTCATTAAAAAATCCATTATCATTTCTATACAGATGGTCACCCCCACCCATTACCATTTTGGGAATATTCCATAAACTATCCGGCTTATCTCTTCTATTAGCAAAGTTTAATTGGTTAATAGGTACCGGACTATTGTCAATCATAAAGCAATCAAGATCACCATCACTGTCATAATCAAAAAATGACACTTGTGTACTGTAGGCAGAAATGTCTAATCCATATTTTGCAGCTGACTCTGTAAATGATAAATTTTGGTTATTAATGTACAGCTTATTTTTTCTTTCTCCGGTACCCATGTGGCCGGATGTACAAACGTATATATCAAGCCAACCATCACCATTGATGTCTGCGAAAACAACGCCAGTATTCCACATCTTATCTACGATAATACCAGCAGTATTAGAAATATCTTCAAACTTTAAGTTAGATTTATTCAAGTATAATTTATTAGCGCCAGAATTGGAAGTCATAAATACATCCGGCAATCCGTCATTATTGATGTCTCCTATTGCTACTCCATTGCCGTTGTAAAAGTTTCTAAACAAAAATCCATTCTCAAGACTATCGTCAATTACTACATTAACAAAATTAATTCCCGTGCTATCCGCTAGTTCAAATGCCGTGTTTTCATGAATTGCCTGATTTGGTTTACAGGAAAATAAAAAAACCGTCGAAATAAAAAAGCATCCGATGAAATAATTTCTCATACTCTTTTGCAAAAAAAATGGCTTATCTCTTAATGATAAAAGGCCATTGTAACATACAATGGCCTTTTACGAAATTATACTATAAGGTGGTTAGTTGATCAATTAGTAGCCGGGATTTTGTTTTAAATTCGGATTAGAACCTAAAGCCTGACCGGGAATTGGCATCAGCAAATACCTTGGATTGTCGGTTGGTTTGTACTGCAATGGCTTTAAAAATGTACCAAAGCGAATCATATCGGTCCTACGTACAGACTCCCAATATAACTCACGCCCTCTTTCTGCAAGTAAAGTACCAGGATCGACAGGATTTGAAGAATTCACCAAAGGAAGTGTAGCCATTGGCGCTGCGCCTCTTGCCGCTCTTAAATTATTCACTAGAGTTCTTGCTCCTACTGCATCTGTGGTAGCAGCACGTAACTTGGCTTCAGCAACCATTAATACTACATCAGGATACCGCATAATTACGATATCATTACCTGCATTGCTTTGGTAGTAGGTAGACCCACGGGTAAAATCTGGACCATATTTTTCAACACGTATTCCAGTCACTTCGAGATTAGCCCCTGTTTCTTTTTGATTGCTGGCAATAGTAGGATTGAATGCCAAGGGAGCACCTTTTCTATCCTTCAATGCAACCCCATTTTCATTGTATTGCTGTCCAATCATAAAACCTGGTCGTTGACCAGAAGCATTCGTAACACCAGGATAATATCTACCCCCGACCCTTTGATCCACTGCTGTATCAGCGTAGCGGCCAGAGATATTTCCTGCATTAAATTGAGTAACACCTACCATTGGCGTTACTGCGCCGAAGCTGTTATAAAAATCACTTATAGTAGCGAAACCATTCCATCCTGCATTTGGGTTTGTACTGGTTTCCTGATTGTAATGTAAAGTTCTGCACCACAAAGACTGAGGCCCACTATTGTTAGCACTTACCCCAGACGTATTTATATAGGTGAATATATTTTCCGTTGAAGTACTGTTGTTTGCATCAAAATTCTTGAAGTATTCTGCCATGTAAGAATAACGCCCGCTGTTGATAATACTATTACCCAAAGTGATTACCTGCTGCATATCAGCATCAGCAAAAGTTGGCGCTGCTTTATTAGCCCATGCACCCCTATTTAGGTAACACTTCATTAATAAAGTCCTACAGGCATCCTGTGTAGCTCTACCAGGCGATACCGTATTTGGTAAGCTAGGAAGTGCAGCCGTTAGTTCATCAATGATAAACTGAGCACCTTCAGCACCAGTTTTAACAGCCGGCGCAGATAATAAATCGTCACCTGGATTTCTTACCGGGTATTGGCCGTAAAGATCAATGAGGTGATACAAAGAGAGTGCCCTCAAAAATTTAGCTTCAGCCGCTTGTTGTGCAGAAGGCGAAAACCCGAGAACGTTTGTTGCATCGAAATTGATCTTATTTAAACTATTGTAAACATTCAATACATAAGCATGGTCTGCATTCCACGTATGATCATGCAATACACGCCAAACTCCGTTATCGTCCCAGTCACCACCTCTTGTCGGAACAAGGGCTTCATCGGTAGTGTTTTCCTGTAAACAGAATAGCAGATCCTGGGCTGTAAAAGTTCCACCTAGATCGGCATAAGCGCCATTTAATAATAAACCTACACCAGCAGTGCCCAAGGCACCTGATACTTGAGAATTTGTCAATGAACCTGTTAAACTCTGATCAAGTTTCGTACAGCCCGCCAACGAGATTAGGAGGAAGGGTAGTACTTTAATATATTTTTTCATAAACTTCGTTTTTAAGTTTTATTATAGTGAAAATCTAAACCCAAATGAAATTGTTCTTGGAGTTGGATAAGGAATATATTCAATTGACCTTGAACCGTATGCACCAGAACCTTTATCGATGTTAACCTCGGGATCAAATCCTGAAAATTTGGTAATTACAAACAGATTACTTGCATTAACAAAAGCATTCAAATCTTTAATGTACTTACCCTTGTTGCCAAAGTTGTAAACCAAAGAAATATTTCTTAATTTAATGAAATCGCCTTTTTCTAAAAATCTGGTTGAAGCACCAACCGGGCTTGAAACCTGTTCCGCAGAATTGAAGGCATTCAGGTCAATATTTCTACCGCTGCCTATTCCTGATATATTTGTAACACTTGTGGCAGTATTATTATAAATTAAGAAACCCGCAGCTCCTCCAGCATTAATAACTAAACTTGTTCTCTTGTATTTTAACGTATTACTAATACCGAAGTTCGAACGTGGATTTGGATCACCTGCCATTGCCGGATCGGCACCAATAATTTGGTTACCTCCCTGATCAAAACCACCGAAAGGTTTCAAAAAGTAAGCATTAACTGGTTGATTGTTAGTAATAATCTGTCCCAAAGTACCAGATACCCCCTGTCCATTAATCTGACCGGTTAATATTTTAATATCCTGACCGTTACTTGTAAAATTCTCTAAAAGGTTTTTATTATTTGCATAGTTTACATTGATGTCCCACGTAAAATCTGTCTTCTCAATAACACTGAAACCTAACCCGATTTCGAAACCGGTGTTCATCAGGTTAGCAGGCAAATTTGTATAAGAATTAGCGGGAGGTCCAGGTTGGATAGTTAAACTCTGGTAGATGATATTTGAAGTATTTTTGGTATAGTAATCCACACTTCCGTAAAACCTGTTGTTTTTACTAGCAAAATCAACACCTATATTGAATGACTTAGTCTGCTCCCACTTAAGATTTGGATTCTTAACTACGGTTTGGTTAAACGTGTTGTAGGATGAAAATGCAAATTGCTCTGTTGCGGAACCAGAAGGAAATTCCTGACTACCGGTGATACCCCATGATGCCCTTAAAGCCAAATTAGAAAAAACAGAACTGTTTGTCATAAAATCTTCGTTGCTGATAGCCCATCTTGCTGCAACAGAAGGGAAATAACCATATTTGTTATTGGCACCAAATCGGCTGGAACCATCCGCTCTCATAGTAGCGCTTACAAGATATTTATCCTTATAATTAAGCCCTACCCTACCGAAATACGATTGAAGCTCAACAGTTGGATCAATATAAATAGAAGGTAAATTTTGAGTATTACCACCAGCTAAATTAGCGGTATAAGGTATATCTATTTTTGCCTCTTGTGTCAAATTGGTATTGAAGCCCGCTGCTGAGAAGGAATTATTGGAAAAATTAGATTTCCAATACTCAAAACCACCAACTGCATCAAGACGCAAATCTGTTGCAAGTTCTGCTTTGTAAGACAGCGTATGCGTGATAGTTTGAGAACTCAACTTTTGACCAGAAATAGCACCATATCCCAGACCAGATAAACCAGCATAGCCCTGTAAGAATCCATAAACATTTGTATTCCTATCTCCAACGCTATTGTTGATGGCGAATAAGAATTTGTACTCCAAATTATCAAGTATTTTATACGATGCGCTCACATTACCGAGGACGGTATTGACCAAAGCCCGGTCATCATAACCTTCTAGTAGCGCTAAGGGATTACCCGAACCATTGGTTGGATAAATAAATTTTCCACTAGCATCTCTAAAATTAGTAGTAGGGTTCCATTGCAAAGCAGAACTGATGATATTTCCCTGGCTACCTGCGGTATTTGACACGGCAATAATATTTTCATTTGTGTGGCCTGCCGTTAGATTAAATCCTAAGGTCAATTTTTTATCCAAAAATTTGTATTGTCCGGAAAAATTACCAATGTATTTATCAAGAAATGAATTTTTAAAAGCTCCATTTGCTCTTGAACCTAAAAAGGAAGCCCTGAATTTACCATTCTCGTTTCCGCCACTCAAAGCCAAATTATAATTTTGAGATAAATCATTGTTCATCAATTCTTTTATAACATCTACTGATGAATTATTGTCACCCGCTGTTAATTTATACTTTTTTAAAGCAGACCTAAATTGAGTAGCATCCAACACACTATAATTTTTCATTAATCCGGCATTGAGACCCCAACTTGTGCCAAATTCAAGTTTAGAAGCTCCTGAATTTCCAGTTTTGGTTGTAATTACAATAACACCATTCGCACCACGAGAACCATAAATAGCTGCTGAAGATGCATCTTTTAAAACATCTATACTTTGGATGTCGTTTGGATTAATGAAAGTTAACGGGTTGCCATCTGGAGAAGAGCCAAATGCACCTGTTCCAAAATTTGGTCTCGCAGTCCTTCCATCCAATGGCACTCCATCTACCACATACAGCGGGTTTCCGCCGGCACGGATAGAGTTGGTACCTCTGATACGAACTGTAGTAGCCGCACCTGGTTGGCCAGAACTATTGGTAACTTCCAAACCGGCAACTTTATTTTGAAGCAACTGATCCGGCGATGTAATTACCCCTTGGTTAAAGTCTTTCGATTGCACAGATGCAACCGCACCAGTTAAGTCTTTTTTGCGAACCGAGCCATAACCAATTACAACAACAGCATTTAGGTCGGAAACACTTGTTTCTACATCCGTATTTACAACCGAATTTCCACTTACATTCACCTGCTTACTCATTATACCGACACCTGTAAGAACCAAAATAGCATCATTTGGAACATTGTTCAAAGTATAAGCCCCTTGTGAGTTGGTTGAAGTGGCGTTTGTGGTGTTTTTTACCGTTATGGTAACGCCGGGAAGTGGTTCCCCTTTCTTGTCAGTAACTGTTCCAGAAACCGTTTTTGTTTGGGCCAGCGTGATAGCTGTAAACCCAAAAATTGCCAGCAATAGCATGGCAAACTTTCTCATCATAGCAAAAAGCATAATCGTTAAGTTTTGTTTTTAAAAAAGCTGATTCAATGTAGCGTTAGCAGAAATCAATTACAAATTAATACTATTTTATCTAAAACTGGTAAAATATTATTTATGTATAATTTACACATCTGAATAATAAAATTATTTAAAAAAAGTTCAAGAAAATCAAAAAAAAGGATAGATTTACCGCAAACGTTTGCGGAATTGTTTGCGAAACGGTTTGCGGTGAATATATTTTTCGGCTCTCTTTATCATTACATTGCTATATAGTTGACAATATGAATAATACAACGCTTAAAGAAATCTCCAAAGTGCTGGGAATCAGTATTTCCACAGTGTCAAGGGCATTAAAAAACCATCCGGATATTGCTGACAGAACCAAACAACGTGTAACAGAACTCGCTAATACGCTCGACTATGAGCCCAACGCCAATGCCATTCAGCTACGAACGAGTAAAAGCAACGTCTTCGGATTGGTGGTGCCCTTTATATCCAATTTTTTTTATCACTCTTTTATTTCCTCGGTGGAGGAAGAAAGCAGGAGGAACAATTATTCCTTAATGATATTACAATCCGGCGACGACCCTCAGATAGAAATTTCCAATTTAAAATTATGCCGTCAAAACCGGATCAGCGGGCTATTTGCCTGCATATCCTCGCAAACCAGTAATGTTGAAGCATATCTAAAACTCAAAGAACTGGATATTCCGGTAATATTTTTTGACAAGGTGCCGGATATCAATAATTGCAATAAAGTATGTGTGGCGGATGCAGCTTCTGCAACGATGGCCGCCAATACTATTATAGACAAGAAAAAGAAAAAAGTGCTGTCTGTGTTCGGAAATATTAACCTCTCAATAACCAAAAAAAGACTGGATGCTTTTACAAAAACGATCGGCAACCAAATCAAACTGGATATTCAGCATGCAAATAGTGCCGATGAAGCAGAAGCAATTACACTCAGTGCACTCTCAGAAAATCCGGATACCGTTTTTTGTATGAGTGACGAAATATTAAGCGGCGTGATGAAAGCAATACAAAAAGCCGGCTTGAAAATACCGGGCGATATCGCCGTAATCGCAATCAGCAATGGCCTTATCCCAAAATTATTTTACCCGGAAATTACCTACGTGGAAACAAGCGGTTACAAATTAGGTAAGCTTGCATTTTCAAGCATGATGGCCTGCATTGCCGGCAGCACCTTTATACAGGAACTTACTACGGAATCAATATTAGTGGAGGGGGGGTCAATATGATGAATAATGAGTGATGAGTGATGAATAACTCTTCTTAATCATCATACTTTTATGATCAACATTCGCACTCGATTCACTGTTCATCTCTCATTCTTTATTACTTTTTATTTCCCTTTACTGATTATTCATTACATAGTTTATTCACTACTCATCACTCATTATTCATCATTCATTATTCATTGCTCATATTCACATCGCCGTTTTTTTAGCCCCTGCAAAAATAGTTTTCCAAACAAGGTTAAAAAATGATTTGCTGATATCCCGGTCATAAGTCACCTGCTGTGTATTTGTTGCCTTGCTGTTGTCGTTTTTAATGATCACATTGGCAAGTGCGCTTAGCAATCCTTTCTTCTTTAATGCTGAATCCTCGCCTTTTTTCAGCACATCCATTTTTAAACCGTGATAAAGGAATAATACATCAGCGATAGCCTTGTTATCGGTGCCATCCATCGTAAACTTTACTTCATCAATCACCCCCTCTTTCACGGAAGCCATCGCCAGCGGCTCAATGATGGGATTTAATGCGTTTGCACTCATAATGCCCATCCTGCCTTCGATCCGGAATACTCCGTTATTTGCATTTAAGGGAAACTGCCATTCGGTAGTTAAGTTACCAACCCCTAAAAATTTAGCAGTGGCATTTAATTTTAATAGCCCGTTTACTTTAATCCGTTCCGGCAAATTCGTAATATTTTGCAACGTAGCATTTATATTGCCGAAAAAAACATTCCCGGTCATTTTTGATTTTAGAGCCTTCTCCCGGTATGAAACCGAACCATTTATTATTTTGACAGTGTGAATATAAATCGGGAAGGGCAGTTTCATCAGTGACTGGTGAGGGTATTTGCCGATCTTACTGCTTCCATCTGGTGGCAGGGTCCGATCATTGAATATCTTTATAATGGGCTGAAACGATGCATTCTCCAATTCAAGCTCCTTTCGGTTGATCAGTCTTTTGGTGTTGACGCCACTTAGCACAATATCATTAATGGTAAGGTTGTACTGATCCTGCTGATGTTTGCTTTGTTGTACAAATTGTGCTTCTGTGAGCATGGGCCGTATCAAAAAGTTTTTTGCCTTTACCACCGATGTAGCAGTGTTTATCATAAAATCACCAACACTCATTTTATACAATTTGTTTTTTGTATTTAAAACAAAGCCATTGGCCGACAACTCCCACTCTGCATTGTTAATCATATTATTTACTGTGCTGCCCTCATTTACTTTAAGCATTTTTGTTACTTTAAAAATAACATTGTTTAATATAAACGGAGGCTTCGAAGGATTGGCCTTGTCTGCTATGATCACCCTGGTGCTGCCCAGTTTAATACCGGCTACCTGGGCCTGGTCGATTATATCAGTAGATAACTCCAGCGATTGATCCCCGTCTTTCGAACTGGATTCATTTTTCTTTACATAGATTGTCACCAAACCGCCATCACAGCTTATCAAACCGGCCTTTAGCCGCTGTTGAATTACAAATGCGTCGGTGTTTAATTCACTGATCCGGATATTTTTCAGGTCAATCACCGGGTTCATATTATTGAGCTGGTATTGTTTGATGGAACCAACCTGCAGCGATCTTTTAGCCGCATTGTAATCCACCTTTTCCAGGTTAATCCTTGAACCATTTTTGGAAGTGGGCAACTGGATATTTTCTACAGTAGCTCTTACATCTTTTATAAAATAGCTGATAACACTTTGATAATCCTTCGTGCTATCCACCAAAAAGTTACTTAAGGTAATGTTGATATTTTCAAAGGTGGTTTGTGCCTTACCGGTTTTATTGGTGATTAAAAGCGTGGCGTTGGTTACCTGTATGGTATCGGCTTTGATGCTTTTAAATTTTCCCAGTATTTTCTGATACAATTCCAGTGTATCATTCATTGTAAAGGGTTTGGGGTTGTCGGCCCCGGTATTGATAATCTGGATGACTGGTTGCAATAAAACTATTTTTTTGGCCGCCACATTTTGTTGCTGCAGCAACCCCGGAATATCCACACCGGTTGCCGATACCTGTTTCACCCTGATATTATACATTGCATTGGGTAAACTATCTGTACTATTCAACATCGCCTTTTGCGCAGAATCTGATTGTAACACCACATTGTAAAATGAGGCACTGCCATTTATTTCATCCACCCGCGAACTATCATAATGAATATAGTAAAGGCTGTCTGTCTTTTTAACAATGGCCTTTTCGATTGACTCCCTTACAATTTTTTTCTTATTGTATTGCCAGTAGATATACCCGCCGATAGAAGCGGTTGTAATTACGACCAATATTATTTTGAATAATTTTTTCATATTCTACCAGGTTGTAATGATAACGTCCTGCTTTATTTTGTTATGCATCATTAAAATGGAAATCCCAAAGCCAGGTTCAGGATCAGGTTTTGTTGTCTCCAATACTTGTTACTAATATCAATTTCATTGATCACCCATCGCTTACCATCGGGCAAATATGGTTTACGCAATGGAACTCCAAGATCAGCCCTTATCAAAACCAGCCCGGCATCAAACCTGATTCCAATACCGGTTGCCACCGCCAGTTCTTTATAAAAATCCTTTTTCAATTGCCCGGCTTTACCAAATAACAGGGTGTCCTTTGTCCAGGTATTGCCCATGTCTGCAAACACCGCTCCCGTAAACTTGGCAAAAATCGGAAACCTCAGTTCACTATTAAACTGCAGTTTATAGTCGCCGCCAATTACCATAAAATAAGCCTGGTCTTCCCGGGTTGGCAAGTAGGAGCCCGGCCCTATCTGGCGCATTCTAAAACCCCGGAGGGCCGCAGACCCACCAATCATATATTGCTTTGAAAAGGGCAGCATCGCGGAGTTATGATACGGTAATCCAATACCTACCTGCAACCGGTTAATCCAGGCGGTTTTATTGGTCAGTTTCACCTGGTAACGGGCATCAATGTCTGCCTTGATGAATTGCGCAAAGGGAACATTCAATAATTGCTTTTGCCTCACCTGCCTGGCACCGGTCAGCAGGCCAGCCATGTTGCCCGCCACATCCAAACTGGCATTAAAGAACCATTGTTGCTTAGCAAACGGATTGGCCGTATTGAACGTATAAGAATAAAAGGAGCCGAGTATCACTTCATCATATAAATTGGCTGTAAGTGCCGGATTACGAATGGTTTGCTTTTGAAAGGAATCCGAAATATTGCGGCTGTTAATATAGGTGAATGCCACCGGTGAAAAAATATGTTCCTTATTAGTAGTTTGCTTCCAGTTAAATTCATATTGAAAACGGAATATATCTTTTGAATAAAAAAGCTGCTTCCTGAAAATTTCGTAGCCCAGCAGGAAGCGGGTATGTGGAGGATACAAATTGTGTTCGCTTATTTTGAAAAAAGGAACATAAATCTTTGGGAAGCTAATGGATGCCTCTGCGCCCAACCTGTAATTGTTGCTGTTTTTCAAAGTGTCAGAAAAAGAATATTCAAATGCTCCATAGGCTTTAACAGCTAATAATTCTGCCCCGTTAAATGTATTCCTGTTTCGCCAGGTAACGCTTAACTGAGAGCCAATAAATTTATTTTCTTTGGAAAGCCCGTTCAACATTGTTTGAAGGGATTGCTTCTTTGCCGGGGTGAGGTAGTAAAACACGTTCAGCCGGTGTTGGCCGGCGCTGTCTGTAGCCTGCTCAAACCGGCTTTTTACAAACTTAAAAGTACCGAGGTTAACCAGCCGGTTGAGCGTGGTATTCTGATCCCTGCTGCTATACAAATGCCCGGGCCGGTAAGTAATATTATTTTTAAACAGCGGGGTTTTAAATTTATAGATGGTGTCCCTGATCAGCAACCCATCTACATTTACCATCCCCCGCTTACTGGTATCCGGTGGCGGCAGTAACAATGTATAATTCGGGAAAACAGAGATCCGGTTGACCGTAAAACTTTGCCCTGCATTTACGGGTATTGATTTTTTTATACCCAATATTAAATCAACTTCGTTTTTGCCAATGGTACTGTCTGCATAAACCATGATATAATCCGGACTAAAATAATAAT
>JANPIJ010000118.1:0-13703 GCA_031424955.1 Ferruginibacter sp.
CCAAAAACATCCGTGAGCATGACCATCAATGGTCCTGCACCCATGTTGCTGGCATTTTTTATGAATGCCGCCATTGATCAGCAATGTGAAAAATATATTATAGAAAATAATTTAGCGGAAGAGGTCAACAGGATTATTGAAACAAAATATGATATCGAAACCTTGCCAAAATACATAGGAATAAACGGCCAGCCAATTCACCATACAACATTGCAAAAACCGAAGCCCGCTATTAAAGCAGATAATACTCTTCCAATTTTAGAAGAGCCAAAGAACCCCCCTTCGGGGGGCAGGGGGGCTGGAGGGGCTTTGTTACCTGAAGGTAATAATGGCCTGGGCTTACGCCTGCTGGGATTAAGCGGATCGGATGTATTACCCGCCGACGTGTACCAACAGATAAAAGCGAAAGCATTGGCCACCATGCGGGGAACCGTGCAGGCAGATATTTTAAAAGAAGACCAGGCGCAGAACACCTGCATTTTTTCAACAGAGTTTGCCTTAAAATTAATGGGCGATGTACAGGAGTATTTTATCACCAACAAGGTGCAGAATTTTTACAGCGTAAGCATCAGCGGTTACCATATCGCCGAAGCAGGGGCAAACCCCATCAGCCAGTTGGCATTTACACTGGCCAATGGTTTTACTTACATCGAATATTATTTAAGCAGGGGAATGCATATTGATGATTTTGCCCCCAACCTCTCTTTCTTTTTTAGCAATGGGATGGACGCCGAATACAGTGTGATCGGCCGGGTGGCACGCAGGATATGGGCCAAGGCCATGAAGTATAAATACAATGCCAACAGCCGTAGCCAGAAATTAAAATATCATATCCAAACCAGCGGCAGAAGCTTACATGCGCAGGAAATAGATTTTAATGATATCCGTACCACGTTGCAGGCTTTGTACGCCATCTATGACAACTGCAATTCGCTTCATACCAATGCCTATGACGAAGCAATTACAACACCTACCGAGGAAAGCGTACGGCGGGCAATGGCCATTCAACTGATCATCAACCGGGAACTGGGCACTTCAAAAAATGAAAATCCCAACCAGGGCTCTTTTTTAATGGAGGAATTAACCGACCTGGTAGAGGATGCGGTGATGAAGGAATTTCACCGGTTGACAGAAAGAGGCGGTGTATTAGGCGCAATGGAAAGAATGTACCAGCGCAATAAAATTCAGGAGGAAAGCCTTTATTATGAAACGCTGAAGCATACCGGTGAATTTCCGATTGTGGGCGTTAATACATTTTTGAATAAAAAAGGCAGTCCAACCATGCTGCCAACAGAAGTTATACGCAGTACCACCGAAGAAAAAGAGTTACAGGTAAACACGTTAAAAGCTTTTCACGAAAGACATTCCGAAAAAAGCGCTGACATGCTTTCCCGTTTACAACAGGTGGCAATCAATAACGGCAATCTATTTGAAGAACTGATGGAGACGGTAAAGTACTGTTCGCTGGGACAAATTACCAATGCGCTGTATAGCGTGGGCGGGCAGTACAGGAGAAATATTTAGTTTGGTTAAAGATTAAAATAAAAAAATGAATATTGAAGACATTCAACATATTTGCGGGCAATTGCCTGACGTGACAGAAGATATAAAATGGGAGCATGACCTTGTATTCTCTATTGGTGGAAAAATGTTTTGTGTGATAGGGCTGGATCAATCTCCAACAACCGCTTCATTTAAAGTGAATGACGAAGAATTTGAGGAAATGTGTACCTGGCCAGGTTTCAAACCTGCACCTTATGTTGCCAAATACAAATGGGTGTGGACTGAAGACATCAGTAAGATGAAAAAGGAAATGTCGAAAAAACATATTCAGCAATCTTATAACCTGGTAAAAAATAAACTTTCCGCAAAACTTAAAAAGCAGCTTGGACTGGAATAACCCTTTTGGCCTATTCAAAACTATAAAAACGTAAACTTTACAAATTCAAAAATTGAGGGGTTAGCTGCGATGCGAAGCCGGTTTAAAACTCTACTAATTTTGCCAGGGAAAATTCCTATCTTACTCCGATTCAATTAGCTTATGTAAGTTGAAAAATATCAGTTGAAATCTGAAAGTAATCTTACAACCTTTGAGTTTATTAGTGAGGGATCTAAAGGACTTATTCGAAAGAAAATACAATTTCAAAGCACCAGTACACCTAATCTTTATAACCTTGCTTTTGGTGACGCAAATCCACAAACTGGAGAAATTGATGACTTGGTTGTATCAAATAACGCTGATAGCGAAAAGGTATTAGCAACTGTTGTTTCTGCTGTTTATGCCTTCTTTGACAAACATCCAGAGACCTATGTTTATGCTACCGGTAGTTCAGATGCACGTACCAGGCTTTATAGAATTGGGATTACTAAGTTTTACGAGCAAATGGTAAGGGACTTTTATCTCTATGGACAAGTGGGAGATAAATTTTATGAGTTTGAAATTGATAAAGAATACAAAGGTTTTTTGGTGCAACGAAAATTTAAGTAAATTGCAGATATGAAAAAGGAACTGCCGAAATTCATTCATGAGCTTAATGAAAGCAAAGTGCCAATTGTAATAATTGACCCATCACTTGAGAAATATCGGGACAAAATTCTGTTTCCTGAAAAACTTGCAAGAGCGGAAGAGTTACTTAAAAATGTAAAACTCCCTGAAAATAAGTACCGCAGCTAATAAAAACATATGCATATGTTGCTGCTTTTCCCTTCCTTCCGCATTTCGACTCCATTCAATGACATAAAGCGCACACAAATTTTCCCTCCATCTATTGCAAAATAAAATGAGCAGTACACTTGTATTTTAAAAACCCTGCCGGCAAATTACAAAACCATCCACGCCATAAACTTTTTTGGCTGTAAATTTACCGCCACAAGCAAACACTATGGCGTATTTAGCAACTAAACGTTTTAATTATTGGAGTCAACTGGGTATTCTCACTGCATTTACCGGGGTTGGATTAATAGTGGGGGGTATCGCAAGCTTAATTCCGTTGCTGGGGAAATTAAACCTGTCAGATTTAACAGGTGGCTCTTCTGCATTAGCCATGGAAAATTTATTAAAACCTGAAAATGCCACTGCGTTACGGTGGATGCAATTCATTACTACCTTATTCCTGTTTTTTTTGCCGCCTGTTTTTTACGCCCTGGTTTGCCACAAGAAACCATTTGTTCATTTGGGTTTTAAAAATCATATTAATTTAAAATCTGCGGGGATAGTAATATTGATCATGCTGGCCGCATTGCCCGTAGTAAGTGCATTACAGGATGTTACAGAAATGTTTCCCTGGTCAAAAGCTGCCTTGTTACGGTTTAAAGCTGCGGAAGAAGCCTATAACCAACAAGTGGCGGTAATCGCAAGAATGAACAATTTTTCTGATTACATAATTTCTGTAATTGTTATCGCTTTGTTACCCGCAATGTTCGAAGAAATACTTTTCCGGGGAGCCTTACAAAATTTATTGTCGAGATGGTTTAAAATGCCGGTCCTGGGCATTGTGATCACCGCTATCATTTTTAGCGCCATCCACGGCTCTTATCTTGGTTTCCTAAGCCGTTTTGCATTGGGTTTCGTGCTGGGATGGATGTACTACCGGACCGGTAATATCTGGCTGAACATATTGGGCCATTTTTTCAATAATGCCTTTGCGGTTACCGCTTTGTATATTTATTCGAAGCCGGGTGAAAAACTGGACCCCTCCAAAATTGATGAGCGCTTTCCTTTATGGATAGGTGTGGCAGGTTTTGTTGCCCTGTATGTTTTATTGATTGCATTTGAAAAAGTAAGTAAAAATGAAATAGACCAGCCGGGAGAGGAAGTGGCCATGCCCGGAGTTGCATACACCAATAACCCTTTTTTAAATGACACTTCAGCAGTTGAAGAAAAAACGTAATCGTGAATGGTCAATGGTGAATGGTGAATCAAAACCATTGAATTCACCATTGACCATTCACCATTGCCCATTGCCCACGAAATTCCATACAAATAACGCAACCTCCCAATGGCTATCAATATCGACACTTTTAAAACCCGTGCCCTCACTGCGCTTATTTTTGTAGCAGTAATGATGGTGGGGTTATTATGGAACGAATGGACTTTTCTTGCATTATTTACCCTGGTACATTTCGGGTGCTGGTACGAGTTTATTCAACTGATGAAGAAAATTTACGGAGGGCAATATCTTAAGTATACGCTTAACGGTTTATTGTATATCACCATGCCTGTCTGCATGCTGATTGATTTAAGATTGGACTGGATTAATTTTAATGGGAATAAAGTATTGGGTGATTTTGGCAATACCATCCCCATCGCCATTATTTTCAGCATTTGGGTAAATGATACCATGGCATATCTGGTTGGTTCGGTAATCGGCAAAACCCCTTTCTCCAAAATATCCCCCAAAAAAACCTGGGAAGGCACCATCGGTGGTGCTGTTCTTTGTATGATAGTAATCGGCTTTGTATTCCCGCTGCTGGCAGAACGGTTCTTTCATCCCTTTGCCCAACGGCAAACTTATTTTATCATCGCCGCCATCTGTGCCGTATTTGGTACCGCAGGCGATTTGCTCGAAAGCAAATTGAAACGCATGGCCAATGTTAAAGACAGCGGCTCAATTATGCCGGGGCATGGCGGCTTTTTAGACCGGTTTGACTCCTTATTGGTAGCCACTCCCTTTGTTTGGCTGTATGTAAAATTATTTGTGTAGCCAATTAGCTGAGGCTACACCCACGTGGCTTATATTTGCCGTTCAAATGTAAAGCATGACAATACACAGGGAGGGTTATAAAAGCATTGCAATCGGCACTATGATATTTGGTGCTTTAAACTTAATCTTTTTCTATTTTTTTAGTGCCACCATACCCGTATTGAGCTGGATAGTTTTCTTTTTAACTCTGGGCATGCTATTATTCCTGATCTCTTTTTTTAGAATCCCCAACCGTACCCTTACAATCAATGATGGGGTAATTGTGGCGCCTGCGGATGGTAAAGTAGTAGTTATTGAAGAAGTAACCGACCCGGAGTATTTTAACGACAAACGCCTGCAGGTATCTATTTTTATGAGCCCTGCTAACGTACATGTAAACAGGAACCCGATTAGTGGTGAAATTGTGTACAACAAATACCATAAAGGAAAATACCTGGTAGCCTGGCACCCCAAGTCATCTACTGAAAATGAGCGTCATTCGGTGGTAATTAAAAAAGGCAATACGGAAATTTTGGTAAAGCAGATCGCCGGTGCACTGGCAAAACGCATTGTCAACTATTTGCAGGTTGGTCAAAAGGTATCCCAGACCGCCGAAATGGGTTTTATTAAATTTGGCAGCCGGGTAGACCTGTTGTTACCGGTTGGTACAAAAATTAATGTGGAACTAAACCAGGCAGTGCAGGGAGGCGTAACGATTGTTGCAACACTGTAATATTTGATTTAATGTCTGATGCCCGCCCGGATGAATCACCGCCGGAATGACCTTGTCCGGCAGATGTTAGGACGGGCCTGATTTTTGGATGTCTGATTTGTTTTAGCACCGGGCGCCATTGAAATAGTCAGTTCAAAAAGTATAGACGCTGAATATTGCCATTCATCAAATTTTAACAATACAAGCTTTGCAGATTGCAATTAAGCGCTTATTTTCACGTTACACAATTAAAAAAATAAATTAACGCATATGAAAAAAGTATTTTTATTAGCAACCGCCGCCTTATTGGTTACAGGAGTAACTTTTGCGGATAACGGAAAAAAGAAGAAATCTGCGAAAGGTAAAAGCTGCAGCAGCAAATCTTGCTGTGACAAAGAAAAAACTAAAATAGCTAAACTCTAAGCTTACATTTTTGAGTATTAAAAAACCTTCTCCGAAACGGGAAGGTTTTTTATTTTATGGAGTAAATGTTTTTTGAAAAAGTCCCTTAACCACTATTGTTCGTTCGGATCCCTCAGCCGGGTTCACAAAATCAGACATCCACAAATCAGGCCCGTCCGAACGCCAGCCCGACAACCTCATTCTGGCGGCGATTCATCCGGGCGGGCATCCGACATCAAAAAATGTTTTCCAGTTCTTTTAAATGCCTGACAGTATATGTTGGCTGAAGTTCTGTAGTTGCATTGATATGATTTACAAAAACTGCGTCCATACCTGCATTCATTGCGCCCTGTATATCCGCATCCAGGTTATCCCCCAGCATGATGCTATCCTCCAGCGTGGCGCCGGCTTTTTGCATGGCGTATTCAAAAATTTCCTTCCGTGGCTTCAGGCTATTGCTTGCTTCGGAGGTTATTACATTTTTAAAATAACCACCCAGCCCGCTATTATTTATTTTGCTCCATTGTATCCTGTCAAATCCGTTGGTGATCATGTGCAACTGGTAATTTTTATCCACCAGGTAATCCAGTATTTCGATCGTATGCGGAAAAAGCAGTTTGCGGGTAGGCAATAAATCCAGGAATTTACCGCTCATCTCCCTTGCCAGTTTTTCATCGCCTATTTTAAATTCCAGCAGTGTGCGCCACATACGCTTCCATTTCAATTCTTCCCCGTTTATATATCCTTTATGGTAACGGTTCCACAAAATTTCATTGTGGTGCAGGTAATGCTTATAAAACCCATCAAAAGGTTTTACACCCAGTGATTCCAAATTAAAAAAAGAATAAATTTCTGTAAGCGTTATTTTTGCGTTGGCGTCAAAATCCCATAGGGTATGGTCTAAATCGAAAAAAAGATGCTTGTACTTCATAATAATGCTCAGCTATAAATGTTGAACGATAGGAACGCAAAATTAGGGTTAGATATTTTATATTTACCAAAACAGTTGGGATGAGTGCTGCGTTACAGGTAATGTAAATGCAGGCGCTAAAAACGAAACCAAACAAATAAATCAAAAGCAAAAAGCAATTTTTCTTTTGGCAGTTGCACACTACTACTCAACTTTTAAATATGAATGTAATCATCACCGGCGCCTCCAAAGGGATTGGCAAAGCCATCGCCAAAGTCTTTGCGGCAGAAGGCGCCACCCTGTTTTTATGTGCGAGGAATGAAGTAAACCTCTATAACACCGTTGCGGAATTACAGACACAATATCCCGAAAGCGTTATTAAAGGGAAAGCAGTTGATATGTCGGTAACGGAAGAAGCAAAGGCGTTTGGAACCTGGGTATTGACCAGCCTCGCCAATAGCGGTAGCGGAACTGCTGATGTATTGGTGAATAATGCAGGCATCTTTACGCCGGGAAGTATTTACAATGAAGAAGAGGGGCTGCTGGAAAAAATGATGGACACCAATTTATATAGCGCCTATCACCTTACCCGAACCATTGTGCCTGCAATGATTGAAGCAAAACAGGGGCTGATTGTAAATCTCTGCTCCATTGCATCCCTGAATGCCTATAAAAATGGCGGCAGTTACAGCATCACCAAATTTGCACTGATGGGTTTTAGTAAAAACCTTCGGGAAGAGTTAAAGCCCCATCGCATAAAAGTAATGGGCGTTTATCCGGGAGCGGTAATGACAGATTCATGGGGCGACTTTGATAATTCGGGCCAGCGCATTATGGAAGCAGCGGATATTGCAACGATGGTATTGGCAGCAAGCAATTTATCACCGCAGGCAGTAGTGGAAGATATTGTAATGCGGCCATTGCTGGGGGATTTGCCGTAAGAGTTGATGGTTCGGAGTTGATGGTTGAAGGTTTTGGGACCAACGTTCAACCATCAACCTTTAACCTTCAACCATCTGTATAATTAACAGTCATTTATTTTCTAACCGCTTTACGAAGGTTTATTTTTGTAATTCGCTTTATGGTACTGCAATCAAAAAAAATATTCAGTTGTCTCTTTTTATTCCTGATCGCTTGCCGGTGTACAATATTGGCGCAGGTGGGGTTTACAGCTACCATTTCACCCGGTACCATCGGCAAAAATGAAACAGCCGAACTGAGGCTGATGGTCGACAATGCCCGGCAGGTAGACCAGATCGTGCCTCCATCGTTTAAAGATTTTAACGTGCTGAGCGGTCCCAACCAGGAGAGTGGGATGGAAAGTATCAATGGTGTAACCCGGCAATATATGGGTATTAGCTACCTGCTAAAGCCCAAATCAACCGGCAAATTTACCATCGGCAGCGCCATCGCAAAAGCAGATGGTAAAACCTTAAAGAGTAATACGGTAAACCTGGTGGTTACCAAAAATGGCTCGGGCAATAATCAAAGCAATAGCGCTTCCGGTTTTGGAGGTTTTTCACCTTTCCCTGAACCCGTAGTGCAATCGTCTTTTGATGATTTTATAATAAGGAAAGGCGAAAACATCGCGGAGAAAGTGAGTAAAAATATTTTTATTAAATTAGATGTGAGTAAGAATAGCTGCTATGTAGGTGAGCCTGTAACAGTAACTTATAAATTGTACACCCGGTTAAAATCTGAAAGCAGCATCACAAAAAACCCGTCGTTTAACGGGTTTTCTGTAATCGACCTGTTACCACCGGGCAATAACTATTATTCTACCGAAAAATTAAACGGGCGGGAGTATAATGTTTATACACTTCGTAAATCGCAATTGTATCCTTTGCAGGCAGGCCCGGTAGAACTGGAAATTGCGGAAGTGGAAAATAATATTCATTTTATAAAGGAAGAATACCTTAGCCGGCAACGCAACGGAGTGGATGATATGTTCCGTGATTTTACCCAAACTACCATACCGGCAGAGGGCATACAGGATGAAAAAGTAACCCTGCAAAGCAAGCAGGCATTGATTACTGTAAAGCCTTTACCTGAAAAGGATCAATCGCCTGCATTTAAAGGGGCGGTAGGTGATTTTTCCATAGATGCCGCATTGCAAAAAAATAGCTTTACCACCGACGATGCCGGAAAATTTAGTATTGCTATTATTGGGCAAGGCAATATGTCAATGATCATTGCACCGGATATCACCTGGCCCGATGGTATAGAATCTTATGAACCACGATCATCCGAGCAATTGGATAAAACCGCCGTACCGGTAAGCGGCACGAAGGTTTTTGAATTCCCCTTTACTGCGGCCAAACCGGGCAACTATACTATACCGGCTATTGCATTTAGCTTTTTTAACGTAAAAGAAGGCAGGTATAAAACGGTCAGTACAAAACCCTTTTCTTTGATAGTTACAAAAGGGGTTGGTAAAAAGCCGCTTACCTTAAATACGCCCCCGTTAAAAACAGGTAAGGAAGCATTTTTTGATATCCTTTTTACCAATCGCTGGCTAATAGTGATTCCGGTTGCCATATTGATCCTTACCGGGTTATTTATCTGGGTGAGTAAAGACAAGAAAAAAAACCTTTCTGAAACGGTAACTGAAAAAAAAGCATCCAATGTATTTCAATCTGAAGGAAAAGAATTAACAGAAGTACCGGTAGATCCATTCATACTTACGGAAGAAAAACTGGTGAACCATGATGCCCGTGGATTTTATGAAGCACTAAATATGGAGATAAGGAAATTCCTTTCGGATCACCTGGAAATACCTTTGGCAACCATCAATAAAAAAAGAATAGCAGAGGAAGCTGATAAAAAGGGAGTATCGCTGCACACCTGCCTGCAGATACAGCATTTGCTGGATGAACTGGAATTACAGTTGTACACACCATTTGCAGCAGAAGATAAAATGCAGGACATGTACAACGATGCGGATGCCATTGTACATGCGTTGAGGATTACAACTCCGTAAACTTGTATCCAATCCCTCTTACCGAATGAAAGAAGCGGGGATTGCGGCTGTCTTCTTCAAAGTATTTGCGAAAGCTTAAAATAAAATTATCAATAGTACGGGTGGTTGGATATACGTTGTATCCCCACACCGCCTGTAAAATCTTTTCCCTTGTAACCACTTCGTTCTTATTTTCTATCAATAATTTCAGCAGCATAATTTCCTTCCGGGTAAGGGTGATTTTTTCGCCGTCCCTGGTAATACATTCCAGCGCCTTAAAATCTATTTGGTTTTTACCAAACCGGTAGATTTGCTCCAATGGCTTCCTGGTAGTTAACCGGTGGCTTTTATCAACCAGCTTACTTACCCTAAGTAATAATTCTTCCAGGTTGAAAGGTTTGGTAAGATAATCATCGGCTCCTTTTTTTAAACCCAATACACGGTCGGCGCTACTGTTCCGGGCACTTAAAATTAAAATAGGAATATCATTATTTTGCAGGCGAATGCTTTCCAATACACTGATGCCATCCAGTTCAGGAAGCATTACGTCCAGTATCATCAGGTCAAAATGCTCCTGCTGCACCGCTTTTAATGCCTCTACCCCGTCGTACGCACTGGTCACTTCATAATCTTCCAGCTCCAGGTTAAGCTTTAATGCCTCCTGCAGGTTTTCTTCATCCTCTACCAGTAATATAGAAACCTTTTTATTTGCCATAGCTTTTTAATGGATAATTTTTTAATGGATAATTGATAAAAATTTATATCAATCATCAATCAGAATAGAATATTGAAAAGGAGTTAATTGAAAGGGTATTTGCTATAATATCTATTTATTTTCTTTACTCTTTCCCAAAAAGGCACAGACCATCAATCAGAAACATTATCAATTATCCCATTATTAATTATCAATTTGCTTTAAATACAATTGTAAAATTACTCCCTGTTGGCACATTATCAGTCACAAAAATTTCGGCCTGGTGTTGCGTGGCAATTTTTTTGGTAAGATACAATCCCAGGCCCGTTCCTTTTGCACCTTTTGTTGCTTTATTACCAACCCGGTAAAATTTATCGAATACTTTCTTCCTTTCCCCGATATCAATTCCCTTTCCTTCATCTTTTACCATCAGTTCTATGCCGCTGTTCTTTTGAAGCAGGGTAATTGTAATGGGGGTTTCTTTGCCGGAATATTTAATGGCATTGTCAATTAGGTTATTAACTGCCATTTGCAGCATCAGCATATCCCCGTTTATGTAAATTTCGTCCCCAACTTCTTTGTGAAAAACCCTTTGCGGATAACGGGTTACAAAATCATTTACGCAGTCATTTACCAAATCAGTAAGGCTAACTTCTTCCCTGGTGATAATATGGGCACCCGCCTCCATTTGCGAAGCCAGCAACATATTATTACAAAGGGCATTTAAACGATTCGCTTCCTGTATGGTATTTGCAATCAGCCGCTGCTGCTGGCTATCTTCCAGTTTTCTTTTTTGCAGCGTTTCTAAATTTAGTTTTGTTATGGCAATGGGGGTTTTCAGTTCATGGGTGATGGCCATCATAAAATTTTGCTGTTGCTGGCCCATCCTGAACTGGCGCCTGACAGCACGGTAAATAAACACGGCCCCGGATAAAATGAGTAATAAAAAAATGCTGCCCTCTCCAATATACTGCGCAGTTTTTCTCCTTTCAATAGAGGCTATTTCGCTTAACTGGTTATTGTATTGCGGATCACCTGGTTTCAATTGTGAAATCTCATGCTCGGCCATTTGACTGTTCTGTTGGTTTAATGCAATAAACCACCATACCAACGCAGCAATAATATACGATAACAACACCCAGTACACCAGGAAGATAAAGCGCAACCGATTTGTTTTATAAAAGGAGAATGGCATGGAGTGTGGAATGGTCAATGGTGAATGGTCAATAGTGAATCATTCGGGTGTGATCAGTTAGGTATAGAAAACCAAAAAATAGAAAGTCAGTCCGCATGAGTGAATGAATGTTCGCCCTCATTACTCATTACTCATCATTCACTATTCATTCATCACTCATTATTCATCACTCATCTATTTCACTTTCTCCACCCTTACCCCCACACTCATAATTTCCGGCAGCGGGTTTTCTCTCATCACCTGTGCAATCGTAAATTTATAGTTGCCGGCTTTATTAAATTTAAAAGGCCCTTTGGTAATTGACTTTCGCAGCTCCCAAATATCATTCATACCGCTGCCTTCCCACCCGTTTGCATCGGTGCCCAACTGTAAATCAAAACGCTGGTAACGCATGGTATCGGCCGGTGATTGGGAACCAATATTGAGCCAGATATTATTGTACCGGTAAGCATCGGTATGGCGCAGTACAATGTACAGGTTGTAAGATGAGGCCGTATCGCTGATAGTGAAATCAAAGGAAGGCTGCAAATTATAGGACCACCGGTGCCCCGGTATTACTGCATTCTTTTCAAATACATCAATTTTAGCGCACGCCGTCAGCCATATAGTTACCAACAATAAAACAAAAACAGGTAGTTTATTAGAATTGAATTTCACAAAATAATTTTTACAAAAATAAAAACTGTTTCTTAAAATGCAGCCTCCTCGTAAATTGAAAAAATATCACCAACGGATACATTGATGTAATTCACTAACAGGATTAAAAACATGGCGTTAAAAAAAAAGTAAATGGCCCGGAGATAATCATTTTTATAATTGCCGCAATCATATAAAATCATCGTTGATTAAAATGCTACAATACATTCAGCACCTGCTCCTTGGCTTTTTCCAGTTCATCCTTCATGGTCACTACGCATTTTTGAATATCCGCATCGTAGGCTTTGCTGCCGGTAGTGTTGATCTCCCTGCCTATCTCCTGGATGATGAATGATAACTTCTTTCCTTTGGCATCATCCCCGTTTGCGAGCAGGGATCTGAAATACTCGCAGTGCTGTTTCAGGCGAACCTGTTCTTCATGTATATCAATTTTCTCGATGTAGTAAATGAGTTCCTGCTCCAGGCGGTTGCCATCATAATTTTCTTTGCCTACATGCTGCTCCAGTAACTGCACAATTTCTTCCCTGATCCTCTTCATACGGTTGGGCTCCAGTTTTACAATCGATTCTTCCTGGGCATTGATATTGTTGATGCGCTTGATCAGGTCTGCTTCCAGGCTTGCTCCTTCTTCTTCGCGGTGCTTATTCAATTCTTCCAGCGCTACCAGCAATACTTTTTTAAACTCTTCAAAATCATTGTCATTTAACACATCATTGGTTGGCGTTACTACCTCCGGGAGGCGAAGCAGTGCGCTTAATACCGAGTTGGTATCTATGTTCAATTCCCCGGCAAGGGTTTCAATCTGGTGATAATAGGCTTTTATTAAATCAGTATTGATGTTAACGGGTTTGGATGTGCCATTTTGCTTAATAGTGATCATACAATCAATGGTTCCTCTAACCAATTGTTCCTGCAGAATATTCCGGATGTCAAATTCATAAGGTCTCAGCAACGGCGGAAGTCTTAACTGCATTTCAAATTGTTTCCCATTGAGCGCCTTTATTTCTACCAGGAAGGTTTTGTCATTTACGGTTTGTTCAGCCCTGCCGAAGCCGGTCATGGATCTTAGCATTATTAAGTTGTTATTGTTGTAAAAAATAAATAAATATCTACAAGGTATAGGAAAATATGTCAATCCTTTGATTTATGCGGCTCATTTCTGTTGGGAAACAGAAAATGATACATTTCGCCCTTCGTTAAAATGCGCATTTCACCCGGTTGAAGGCTTTCAATGGTACATTTTTCTATCCGGTACCTGATCAATCGTAAGGTAGGAAAACCTACTGCAGCGGTCATCTTTCTTACCTGCCTGTTTTTACCCTCCGTAAGTACCATTTTCACCCAACTGGTAGGTATGTTTTTTCTAATTCGGATGGGTGGAATTCTTTCTGAAACTGGAGGATCATCTTTGAAACAAATAGCCTTGCATTTTTTTGTACGGTACAACTTTCCATCGACAGTTATATCAACACCGTTTTGTAAATCATGCAGG
>JANPIJ010000119.1:0-29443 GCA_031424955.1 Ferruginibacter sp.
TTTTCATTATTAATTAAGGAAGCAATTTCATATCAATTTGCAGGCAGAATTATATTAACACCCGCTTTTGTGGGAATAACCTGTTTAATTGTTCCGTCTTCATTATAGGTTAAATAATCTACACAAATAGAACGTCTGAAAGCGTTATTTCCTTCCCAATTTAAAACAGGTTTAATGGTTGGGTTATTTTTAAAATACAAATCTGAATTATGATAAAACAAATACCATCTCCCTCTGAATTGAACAATTGAATGATGATTTGTACCGCTATTGACTTGATCAAGTATAACGCCTTTAAATTCATACGGCCCAAGTACGTTGTCCGACATTGCATAAAGAATTTTACCCTCGCCGGAGTAGGACATGTAATATTTTCCATTGTATTTATGCACCCAAATTGCTTCAAAAAAACTTTTAGTTCCTTTTACAATTATTGCAGAATCTTTAAAAGAAATCATATCATTATTTAATGCTACTGCACAAACAGTATTTTGTCCAAAGAAAAGATAAGATTGCCCATCATCATCTGTAAATACACACGGGTCAATTAAATCACGATTGGCAATAACCCCCTGAGTTTGGCGGGAAATCAACGGGCGGCCAAGTGGATCTGAAAATGAACCAGTAGGGGAATTACTTGTAGCAACTCCAATATAGTTCTGGTCGGTAGGATAATAGAAATAATATTTACCGTTTCTAAACGCACAATCCGGTGCCCATGCATATTTTTTTGCCCAACTAATATCTTTCAAGGATAGAGCTACGCCATGGTCGGTCCAGTGTTTCATATCGGTTGTTGAAAACACATGCCAGTCGTTCATGTTGAACCATGTGGCAGTGTCTGCATCATGCGATGGATATACGTACAAAGTATCGTTAAATACCCTTGCCGAAGGGTCGGCGGAATAGATATGGGTAATAAATGGATTTTGCGCAATACAGATTGATTTGGCAAATACCAATAGACTGAAAAGTGTAATTTGTTTCAATTTCAATTTACAAGATTATTAAATGTAAAATAGTTGCATAGATTAGCAGCTTTTGAGTTGATACTATTTTTCACTGGTTTCTTACTCATTTAAAATTGATTTATTTGTTATTGCTAATTTTAGCTTCACCCCAATCTGCCTGGCTCCTATACTGTCCTGCTATACCACTATCTTTTTTAAACGAACTGTATTTATTAAATAGAACGCAATGTTGAATTTGGCCACTTTATAACGACTTTGCAACCACTCTTCAAAAGCTATTTCTTAATTTCTATTCAAAATAATAGCAACATGATTTTGATACTTATTGAGGCTTTAATAAATTAAATAATTATTCTCCAAGCAAAATCATGGCTTCGCAAGGCTTAAGTATAATTTTATGCGTTATTTTGTTCCCATCTGCATCATAAAATTTATCAGCCAAATCAAATTCTTTTGGAACGAAGCTATCATTGTAAATAATCGTATTTCTTGTAAACTTTGATAATTCAGAATCAACGCCGTAGACCTTGCTGTGCAAATCCTGTCCGGTTTTTTCTTTCCAGGCATTCCAGGTATATTGATTTTTCTGTTTGATTTCGGTTTTTGACGGTAAGTATTCTTCGATGAAAATATATTTTTCGATCAGGCTGTAAACGATGTTACTATCAAGTGTTTGAAAATTTACGTTGTTCCCCGACCAGTTCATTATGCTAAAAGCACGTTGATTTTTATTGATTGGAAACATGGTGTTATGAATCACTTTATTACCTGTATTGGCCTCATTATAAATAGCGATGCCTGTTGGATTGTTGTAAACCAAATTGTTTTTTACTGTATTGTTTGATCCGGCATTTATTATAATTCCAGCACCATTTGCATTTATTACAGTGTTTCCATCTACCATCATTTCATTTACACCGTCTAAGTAAATCCCTTGTGCACTTATCCCGTTTCCGGGTGTGGCATAATTACTCCCAAACGAATTAATGATGAGGTTGCCACGTATTGTATTTCCAAAAGCATATCGTCTTTCACCCGGTTTTGCATTGGTCCAGGAATAGATTGAACCACAGTCGTTCATGTGGAAATTGCAATTTTTTACGATATTATTTTCGCATATGCTGTTTGTACCATCAAAGCGAATTCCCATGTGGCCAACACTATCGATGCAGTTATTGTAAATGTGATTGTTAAGACAAATATGAGCGTCCTCCTGTTTCACTTCTTCGGTATTTTCTATCACAATACCTGCCATTCCATTTACGCCAGTAATACCGTAACCTGGTTTTAAGCCAATATTTTTTATGGTGTTGCCAAAAACCTTCATATTCTCAGGCTCATAAGCAGAAACTGCCCTGCCAAAAACACGATTAAAAGTATTGTTTGAAATAATTGTGTTTTTTGAAATGAGTTTGAAAGCGGTACCAATTTCAATAATATCAAAGAAATTATTAGAATCAATTTTTATATTATCATTATTCCTGGGAGCAAATACACCTGCCTTTTCGTATTTTCGAATGTGATGTTATTGATTTCAATATTACTAACATAGTCAGCTAGTTTAATTCCGTAATCATACACAACAGCTTCAACTTTTGTAGTTGGTTTAGTCTCACTCCAGATGTACAACATCTTTGCTTTTTTGTCGTAAAACCATTCTCCTGCAGTATCTAATTCCTCCATTTTATTTTCCATAATAAAACCATATCCCTTCGAAAATCCGTACCTGCAAGAATCTTTTACTGTCAAAATCCCGTTTTTCCAGTTTACTAATTCACTAAAACCCCATTCCCAATCTATAGGCCGGTAACGAATTGAAGCGCCATTCCAGTAACCATCAGGCTGGTGCAGGCTTTTCATTCTAATTTGTGAAACGTTTTTACCCTCTCCATTGTCCCGGGTTTTAGGTGATTTTCCTACAAATTCGTCCTGACTGCTAAATGCCAGAAAACCAGCATTTGGATATCTTGCAATTATTTGCATCTCGTTGTTTACAAATAAAGTTTTAATGAAATTTTCTTCTTTCGCCTGAAAAATGGTTGCTGTATAACTTTCGAAATGTGATGTGAATACAGCACCTGTTAAAACTGGCTTTTCTCCGATTCCGTAGGAAGAAATTACAATGGGGTTTTTTGTTGTACCGCTCACTTTAATAAGTAACTCACCGACAAAAGCATCTCCTTTATTTAGGTAAATTTTATCACCGGGTTTTAATATGACTGCATTTAATTTACCAATTGTTTTCCACGCTGTTTCAGGGGAAGTGCCTTTATTATTGTCATCTCCAATGTTCGACAAATAATAATCAGTTGCGTAAAGTTGGTTAGTCAATAGGATTAAAGCCAAAAATATAAAACCCCTATTAATCATTAAACTTGTATTCATATTCTTGTTTTAGTTTTCAGCTTCACTAATCCATTCTATAACATTTAAAGAAATAATCTGATAATCTACAGATGAATTTCCCACAACAAAAGCGGAAAACTTGTTGCATTATCGTTTTCTTAATCGTGTAATTCTTCCTCATGTGTACTTACAGTAATCACAAAGCGTGAATTTTTCGAAAGTTCCCATGAGACTATTCTTTCATTGTAAATTGATTTAATTTCCAACACTAATTTTAGCCTCAGCCCAATCTGCATGATCCCAACTCTGACCATCTCCTCCATCATTAACAATTAGTTTCAGTTCATTGATTCCTGTGATATCAACATCCACATAAATTGCTGCATCGTTGTCTTTCATTACTTTACTTTGATATAACATGATGCCATCTCCCCATACTTCAAATTGTACGCTTGCTACGTGGTAAGGTTGCGTATATTCATCTACTCCTATCCAGGCAGAAAATTTTGAATAATTACCACAAATACGATACACAATTTCGCCAGGTGCATGTGTGCCCAAACCTTTTACAAATGTTTTTCCTGCAATCTTTAAATTGGGCAATTTTATTGATTTGTCATTTTGCAACGTCCCCCAACCCTGCGACGAAAATTCTGGTAAAACATCGCTCAAATAAACGTCCTTAATACTTGCCCATTTTTTTGTTATGGAGTTAGATGGTTTGGATTGTTTACCCGTTACCTGCCATGATTGAACCGTATAATTATATATCTTTCCAGCGAACTCCTGCGGTATCTTAAATTTTTTTTCGGTTGTAAATGAAACGTAATTGCCATTTTTATAGATTTTATAGCCATCTGCCTCCGCAACAGGTTTCCAAGTTAAAAGATTAGGAGAAGATTCCTTAATAAAAGGCGACTGCAACTGGCCTTTTGATTTATCAAAAACCAATAAGTCCCATTGATTTAAAAAAGCTATTTTGGTTCCGCCGTAATCGTTCATTACAAACGGTAACCATACATAGGTTGATTTTTCCAGTTGAGATCCTATCCACCTGTCACCCATATAAATAAAGCTGCCCTTTGCTTTTCCTGGAACAGGAAGGATAAATGTACTTTGTGAACGAAAAGTTGTTTCAGATTCAGCACCCATGCATGGATTACCGATCGTTTTCCAGGGACCGAAAATATGATCGGCTACTGCAATTTCAGACTGGTTAGGATCCCAGCCGGACGTACCGGATGAAATAATATAGTATTTGCCATTATGTTTAAATGGAGCAGGAGCTTCCCTAAATTTATTTTCTACAATTCTTTGCCATGTTTTGCCTTTTATAGCTGGCATTTCAATGTCTGTGAATTCATCATTTAAGCGAACACAATACAATGTTGCCAATTCTTCTGATGAATAAATTATGTAAGCTCTTCCATCATCATCCAGAAACAAAGCCATATCTCTAAAAGTATTTCCCCACTCTTTTTCGTGAGAGTTAGTACCTGGCACTCGTTGTTCTTTTTTATACCCATAATCATATTGTACAGGCCTCTTGTAGCCTAAAAAAGTAAACTTTCCATTAGCGCTATCAGCTACAGCAACTCCCGCCATTGCTACGGTATATTGATTGGCATCTAAATGAAACCACATTATAAATTTCTTAGTCTTGCTATTGTATAAAACTTTTGGTCGTTCGCATACGCCACTATCCTGAAATTGAATTGGTAAAGATTCTTTTGGCAAAACAATTCCTTCGTTTTTCCAGTTGTACAAATTTGTAGAAGAGTAACAGTTAATACCTGTTTTGTTTCCTTCGCCTAATGCATGGTTTTCTCCATACCAATAATAGGTATCACTAACAAGCAATATTCCACCACCATGTGCTTCAATAGGCATTCCTTCGGTATCAAGCCATTGTTTTCCTGGTTTAAAAGAAGGATTATTTGATTGTGCATTAGTAGCCAAAGAAGCCAATATAAATACAAGCGTAAATAGTTTTTTAAATAGTTTCATTTTCGCCTACAATATTTAAATTCCATTATTGAAATAGAAGAATTGCTGATGTAAATGGTTTTAATTGTAATTGCATTACTGCATTGCCATCCAGATCCACATATTTTTTATCACTTACATCCATAGATATTATGGTCTCTTTATCGTTGTAAAACAATTTTGATTGTTGATATTGAGCAATGGGTTGGTTATATTCAAGTGCGCTACTATTAAGATCGAATGAATAATTTTTTTTCCAACTATCAAATGAATATTCATTCAAAATTTTAGTAGCCCTGTCTGCTGATACATAATTTTCGGTCATCAGGTATTTTTCAAATAAATTAGCATATAGATTTCTATCAAACGTTCCAAAATTTTTGGTACTGGGAATTAACCAGTTAGAGAGCGCAACACAACGTTGTGTTTTGTTATTAGCAAAAACAGTATTTTTTTCAAAAATATTTCCATAGGTTGTATTAGGCTTTGACCATTCAGCTATACTGAGTCCACTTTGGCAATTATATACTGTATTCGCTGTAATCAAATTATCATAAGATTCAGAATTAATGTGAATACCAGATCCGGTTGAATTAAATACCGTGTTATTTTCAATTTTAATATTGTAGCAATTGTTGTCAATATAAATACCATTTGCAATTGGATTGCTTTCAGAAGGTGTACCAATATTATTACCTGTTACATTGAACACTATATTATTTCGAATAACATTATCATGCGAATAAAACTTAGACTTTGCCCAACAATAAATAGCAGCACCATCACTTAATTGAATCAATGAATTGCTTACAGTATTTCTTTCCATTATACTATTCTTTCCATCCATTCTTATACCTACATAACCAATGCTGTCAATAACATTATTCTGAATTAAATTATTGGTAGCTATATGAGATTCATTTGTTTTTTCTGATTCAGCATTTTCAACAACTATACCAATCATGCCATTTACTCCGCTAATGCCATAGCCGGCAATATTCCCGACCCTTGCAATTTTATTTCCTTTAATAACAATGTTTTCAGGTTCTACAGCAGAAATTCCACGTCCATTAATATCTGAAATAAAATTGTTTTCAACGAGACAATTTTTTGAAATCAAATTAAAATCAATGGCGGTTCTGTTGATATTGCTAAAATGATTGTTGATGATTTTTATTCCCTCATTATTCCCCTTTGCAAAAATGCCATATTGTTCAAATTTTTCTATGCTTAGATTTTCAATCACAATGTTTTGAACCTTGTTTTCCAGGATAAATCCAGAAGAATAAATAGTTGCTTCGATTGATTTTTTTGTTATGTTTTTACTTTCAGGATAAAAGTAGAGTACGTTTTTTTCCTTGTTGAAATACCATTCTTTGATAGTGTCCAATTCTTCAAACTTATTGTCGAAATAATAGCCCCATCCAGAAGAGAGTTGGTTGGTTGAACTATCCTTTATGGTAATTTTATTTGCGGTAAATTCTACAACCTTACTGGTCCTGTATTCCCAATCATATGTTCTGAAACGAATGGTGGCATCATTCCAGTAACCATCCTTTTGGGTAAGTGCCGCATCAAAAAATGAGATGGTATTATTATATCCCCCATCCATCTTTAATAAACCAACATTCGGATACCTTGCATTTATTTGCATTTTATTATCAACAAAAAGATTGAAAACCTGGCCTGTTGTTTTGGCTGAGAGGACATTCCCTTTATATGCAGACCAGTTTGTTATTTGCACTGTTCCGGAAATAACAGGGGAACTGCCTTTTCCATAGGATTTATATACAATAGGTGTAAGTTTATTTCCAGAATACTGCACTTGAATTTGACCACGAAATACATCATTGGATTTGAAGAATACAGAGTCTCCCGGTAATAACTTTTGATTGTTGAGCCGTTCAATGGTTTTCCAGGCTTGTGCCGCAGATTTACCAGAGTTGGTATCATTTCCCTTGTTTGACATGTAATAATTGGTGGCAAAAGAATAACTTATCGTAACACAAAACAGTACGCAACATAATAGCTTTATCATTTTCTTTATTTTATTTTTAAATAATTTAAACCATAGTTCCTTCTACAATAAAGGAAAGATTATTCAACTGCAACGGCAAACTTAATTACATTATATTTTTTATCCTTAACCAGATTTTCATTTTTTAGAGCAACATTATTTACAATAATCCTATCCTCCTGAGCTCCATATAGTTCAACTAAATACACCCGGTGCAAGGGCATATTTTCATATAATCCAAGACGTTTGGAAATAAACAACTGTACCATTTTATCTTTCAATTTGCAGGTAATGTTGGTTTTGGCTAAAGCTCCTTCTTTGTATTTATAAGAAATTCCATCATCTTCATATAAAGTGTAGGATGATTCACCAGACGGATATATTTTGAGCGTAATTGTATCGGCAGGAAATTCGTCAACATATTGCATAGGTTTTTGATAGGGAATGATTGCACCCGCTTTTATAAATAACAATCCGCCCCTATTTGTAGGAATATCCAGCTTTATCGATTGTTTTCCTTTGTATTTATTACCAGTCCAGTAATCAATCCAATTACCTTTGGGCAGATATATTGTATTGGTGAAAGCTGCTACCAATAAATTATCGCCCAACATGTATTGAGTAGTGTTATTTGCCAATTCAGTATCAGCAGGATATAGTAAAGGCATAGCCCGTAAAATTGGCATTCCTGTAAGTGTTCCATTTATTGCAGTTGAATAGAGATAGGGTATTAAACTGTAGCGCAGACTATCGTAAAAATGAAACATATTTTTTTCAGGTTCTGTATAATACCACGGATGGTGTACGAAGGCCCAGCTATTGAGTTGTACCCAAGGCAATAAGAAACCAAAATGTAATCCGGCAGACATCGGAAAAACTTGTTCCAATATATCGCAGGAAGTATTGATATGCCCTGACATACCTAAATTCAATTGATCAAACATTGCTTTACGTCCTCCTCCGTTATCGCCAGAAGTGGCAGCAGCCCATTGTTGTATGCCAGCATAACCTCCACAATAATGAAGAAACGGCCGCTGTTGGTTAAATTCACTACAGGTAAGTTGTACATTTTTAGCAACCAATACTTGCTGAAGTTGGTGCATTTCATTATCTGTAAACCCGTTGTAATATTTACGGTTGGGGTGTTCTTCTATTGTACGCCCCGGATCAATTTTATAACCACTCACACCGTCCTTCAAAAAATTAGTAAGATGGCTAAACCAATTATCTACGCCGACCAATGGCCTGCCTTTTTTTTGAGCTAAACGTATTTCTTCGGGGATACTTAAATCTTCATCTACACAAAGCCAAAGTGGTAATTTAAAACCCAATTTATTAAGCCGGTAAATAAATAGATGCCTCTTTATGTCTGCCGGATTTTCCCATCCCTGAAACTCTGGCCAATCGGGCCGAAAATTATTATAATCCCATTTCTTTTTATTGGTAAAATCATAATTAAAATTTTTAGCATTCGCCATCCATTGGGTCTCTATCCAATAAACATCGCAGGGAAATTTTTCCTTTCTGAACCGGACTGCGTTATCTAAAATATTAAATTGATTTTCGTTTAAATTACTTCCAAAAGAAAATCCATATGCATATTTTGGAAGTAAAAAAGGCTTTCCGGTAATAGTGGTATAATGGTCCAATATTTCTGGCATAGAACCAATCATTAAGTAAAAATCAATTTCTTCATCTGAACCATAAACCGACATGGTATTACTTTCAAATCGCCCTACATCGAAGTAATGCAATTTGGTAGAATTGTAAAAAACACCCCAACCTTCTGTGCTCATTATATAAGGCATTGGCGCTTCCGATTGCTGGTACTTTACCCATATTTTAGCAGTGGTACCCCTATGTTGAATACAATCTCTAATAGCGCTACCAAGGCCATAAAACCGTTCTGTATTTGTTAATGAAAAATTCAACATGCTAGGTTTTTCAATGGGTGTAACAACAGGTCGCTCTGTAATTACAGGCTTTGCAGAATCACCGTTTATGTAGGTGCTATGCTTTTCGGTACCAAAGAAATTGGTTAATGATTGAGTAAATAAAGCAGTATTATTAGATGAATCGCCTATAGAAAAATGAATGCTATGACCAATATTTTTTCCTGTATTATCAGTATAAAAAACAGATCTGTTCTTTGTATCTATTGTAACCTTAACTGCTTTTGTTTTTATTGTAGTAAGCTCATTTTTTGTTGTGGTTTCACAATCAAATTTATCCCAATTGGTTTTTACAATACTATATCGCTCCATCAACGACTCTTTAAAATCTGCATTCTTTCTAATTCTAATGCGCAAAATCTCCGGAGTGCAAGGTTCAATTCGCATATACATTGTATTGCTAAATTGTAGGTCAATCGGATTGTTTTGTGCAAATACAATTTGCTTAGAGGAAAGCAACATTAATACCAATAACAGCTTTTTCATTTTATCAAATTGATAATCACTTGCCAAAATGGCTTTTATACAGTGTGATAGGTTTACAATACAACAACAATAATTTCGTCACTACAAAAACTACTTGATTGGAGTTGAAGGGTTTAATACATATCCCTTTTCAATCAATGAAATAAACCCGAGCAAAGCACCCCAGTGATAGTAATTATCACCCTGTCTTCTCCCTTCTTTTTGATCGGTTACATTACCAGTAATACCATTATAGTTTTCAAATACCCATCCATTAATTTTTACATTTTCCATCAATAGCTGATTAGATTTTTCAGCCAATATGCTCCGTGCCTTAGGCAAATCATAGTTTTGCAATCCCATGTACACTAAGAAATTCATTGGTCCCCAAATTCGCCCCCGCCAATACTCCTGATCTTTATAAGCCGGATCTTTTTTTGAAATAGACGGCATCATCCATTGGGTATTAAACTCCTCCGCATTTAGCAGGTGTTCATTTATCATACGCTCCGCCTGGCCTTGGGTAGCAGCCTTACCAAGCAATGGATAAAAATTTGTAGGGGAGGTACGAGGAGAAAAGCTACCATTATCTGTGCGCTTGTTGAGGTACATTCCGTCTGGCTCACTCCATAGCTCTTTTATATGTATCCTGTACTTGTTTGCTCTATCTGTTAATTCTTTGGCAACGGATTGCTTATTTAAAACTTGTGCAATTTCTGCAAGTGCATCACAATCCATAATGTACAGTCCCATCAACCCGGCATCGGCCAATGCCAACATATTATTGTCTTTATTAAAGGGCACACTATCGTACATGGGAGAATTATCCAACCCTGACTCATATGCTGCTCCCTGCCATTGATTGGCTGCAAAATCTCCTACCAGTGGTGGCAATACTTTATTGCTTCCCCAGCAAAGCAATCCATTGTTATCTCTATTTTTGGGCCACCAGCGATTCCATTTCAGCAAATCTTCAAACACATATTCCAGCACCCATTTTTCTTTATACTTTCTATACAGCTCTTTAAAAATTAAACTTCCTACAGGGGGTTGCGACCTATCGAATGAACCATTTTTGTAAGACCCTGCCCAATTAGGTACAAAGCCACCCGGCGTAATAGATTTTGTAATTTCAACTGCATTGGCATAAGCAAGTTCTTTACTTTTCATACTGGCCATGTAAGCAGAAAAATAAGTATCCCAGCAAAACAATACACTTTGCCCACCAAAATTATCATTCCATAAACGGCTTACGGGGTAGATGACCCGATTTTGAGCTGCATCATAAATAATGTTCCAGCCCAATACATTTTGTATGGCTTTATAGGTTTCTGAAGATGTGCCGTATTGGGCAAATTCCTTTTCTAAACTGCTACGCTTTTTTGCAATAATGTCTTTTACCGATTGAATGTTTTGTGTGCTACTACCGGTATAAAAAGCTACTTCACCGTTAAATTTAACAGCCATATAGGGGGCTGTTGCAGCTACAAATTCTTCTTTTACTTCACCAATAGAACGAATGGTTATATTTCTTTTTAATGCAGTAGCAACAATTTGATTGCCCAGTTTTTTTATGATACCAGGTTTGTTCCAAAGCATGCCTGTTTCAAGTATAATATTTACATGTTTATCAGGCATTTCAATAGGCGTAATTAATACTACCAAATCACTGGAATTATTAACTGCACTTTGTACCCTGAACTTGATTTTCTTCCAGGTAATTACTAAATCGGTATAACTGCCATCTAATGCGTGGTAACCAGGGTTTATCAATTCTGGCCTTACATCCCGAGATGAAATGTATGCCTCCCGTAAATACCCAACATTTTCATTTTCCTCAATCTTAACACCAATATTTAATGCTAGCCCAGCTGGCAGTAGTACATGACTGAGCACACTATTATGATTAAAAGTACCCCATCCGGTTTGCAGGTACTGCTGTATAGATTCGTATTTTTTTTGAAGTACAGATTGTGAAAACCCAGCCATTGAAGTTGTGATAATGGCTATACATAAGACAATTTTTTTCATATACAATTTTTAAAATTTTTCAGCAATCGTTTAATCTGCAAACAAATATTATGTGCCCAAAAAATATAATCAGGCTTATCAATTGTAGTTTACCAATCCCTGCAATCTAATATCACGGGAAGACGATCCAATGATAATTTTATACTCGCCGGCATCAAAACGAAAACCTTTAGTTGCTTCGTCGTAATAAGAAAATGCAGCACTATCCAACACTAAATTTACTTGCTTAGACTCGCCTGGCTTTAATGCTATTTTATCAAAGGCTTTCAATTCTTTCTCTGCCTTTGCCAATGATGGGTGCATATCTTTTACATACAATTGCGGTGTTTCACTTCCTGCAACTTTTCCTGAATTTTTAACCGTAAAAGAAACATACAGTTTATCCTTTATTTTTTTTATGGTAAGGCCGCTGTATAAAAAATTGGTGTAAGAAAGCCCATGCCCAAAAGGAAACTGTGGTTCTACTTTATAGGTATCATAATACCTGTAACCTACAAAAATACCTTCTTTGTATTGCAGGTTAAGATACTCGCTTGTATCATTATCAAATTTAAAAGTAGGTGCATCTTCCAGCTTTTTTGGAAAAGTCATCGGTAATTTTCCGGAAGGATTTACCTTGCCAAATAATATATTGGCAATGGCTGTGCCGCCTTCCATTCCCGGATACCAGGCCTGCAAAACAGCAGGAGCTTTTGTAATCCATGAGGTCATATCTATTGGGCCACCACCATATAAAACAACCGCTGTATTTTTATTTACACCCAATAGAGATTTTAACAATTCATCCTGTCCAAATGGCATGGTCAAATCTGTTTTATCAGAAGCCTCTGTATCAAAAGCCCTGTTATCCCAAATGCCACTATTATCATAATCATGTGCCCAACCGCCTACGTAAATTACTGCATCGGCCTTGGCAGCTTTTGCCGTGGCTTCATCTATAAGAGCTTTGTTAGGGGCTGCATTCTTTTCCATCAAGTAGCCAGGAGCATAATCAATCACTACATCCTTTCCTAAGAAATTACGAATACCATCAAACGCAGTTATTTCATACTTTGGCCTTACCTGCGAACTTCCCCCGCCGATTGCCATTTTATTTTTGGCAGTTACGCCAACAATTAAAACATTTTTTATTGTCTTTTTTAAAGGCAAAACACGCTGGTCATTTTTTAATAAAACGATGCCTTCTTCAGCCACTTTTAATGCAACGGAAATATGCTGATCTGTTGCAAACCCACCCTTGGTTTCATTTGTAAATGCATTTGATCTATACAACAAGCGCAAAATCCTTCTTACCTTTTCATCTATTAACGATTCTGGAACCTGACCGCTTTTAACCAATGTAACCACAGTGTCGCCCAAAAAGAAATTATTATAATTTACTTCTTTCATTTCCAATTCAGTACCCATTTCCAAATCGGTTCCATTGTAAATAGCTTCATGGGTATCATGCACCGATCCCCAATCACTAATTAACAACCCATCAAATTTCCAATCGCCTTTCAATAGCTTATTTACGAGGTATTCGTTGTGTGTACAGTATTGCCCTCTAAACTTGCTGTAAGACCCCATAACAGCATTTACCTTTCCATCTATAACAGCTGCTTTAAATCCGGGCAAATATATTTCATGCAAAGCCCTGTCACTCATTTCAACATTCACTATCCCCCTATTGGTTTCCTGGTTGTTGGCAATAAAATGTTTTACACAGGCAGAAATACCTTCGCTTTGAACACCATTTACATACTTAACTACCATTTTAGAAATCAAAAACGGGTCTTCGCTCATGTACTCAAAATTTCGTCCGTTCAAAGGGTTTCTTATGATATTTATCCCCGGCCCGGCAAGCAAATGCTTTTTTCTGTAGCGGCCTTCGCTACCCAATACTTTTCCAAAAGAATAAGCCAACTGCTTGTTCCAGGTTGCAGCAAGTGTATTTAACACAGGTAAATAAGTGCCGGAATCATTCCCTTTATCTAAGGCAGACCAATCATCTTTTAAATCCATCCTAATGCCATGTGGACCATCTGAAGGTATGAGAGAAGGTATGCCAAGGCGAGGTACATTTCCATTTGAAAAATGTGCAATTCCATGTATCAAAGCTACTTTTTCTTCAATGGTAAGTTGCTTAATAAGGTTGTTAATTAATACTTCTTGAGAAGGTTTTTGAGCATGTGCTTTTACCGAATTAAAAAGTAGTGAAAACAACAAAAATGATTGTACTAAAATTTGGTATGGCAATATTTTCATAAAAAATAAATTTAATGAAGCTGATTTTGAGATAAAATAATGGCAAGAACATACTATCTAAATATCGGTTTGTTAGGATTAATTAGCCTGTGTTATTCTCCTATTAACCGATTTAAAATAAATAATGGAAAGATGGCACTAAAATCTTTACAGGCTGCACAATTTATTGGCATTTTTACAGTTAGGATTGGCATTTTTACAGTTAAAAAACGATTTGATTTTATTGTAGCATCTTTTTACAAAATGGATGTATATCTACTATCTATGCCAACTTTACAAATTATTTCAATAAAATAGTAAGCAACGCATAAAATGACTATATCAATTAATCAAAACAAATGATTTTAACCATTACCAAGCATCATTAAATTCATCTTTTTCTCATTTGCAAAAAATAACCTTTACAAAAAAACTGGGTTCGTTTCCATGTTTCTAATAATTTATAACTATTCCTGAATGCATGGTAAAAGTTGGCACATCAATAACAATCTTGTTTCCAACACGTTTAAAATCAAGTTTTTTCCCTTCCGGAATTTGAACTATGCTCTTAATTCTTTCAGGAATATCAACATCTAATTGTATGTTGGGCACGGGTAGAAAATCTTCAATAACCATCACTTCGCCTCGTTGCAATGCCGGGCTATAAAGTAAATGCGCTACATAACGGTTTTTGCTTTCCTGTTTTAGAAAGCTTACCCGTCCGGCGCTTGGAAGATTTTTCACTTCAAGCATAGGTGAATTGTAGAATAGATCGATTGCATTTTTAACCAGTTGCCTGTGCAGCCGTACAGCATGCGTATAATACAATTGATCGAGGTTATGGGCAAAATAGATGACATTGCCATTACGGATTACTGCCGGATGTTCGGCCTCTTCTAAACGGTAGGGCGTTTCTCTATGACTGCTATATTTTCCGTAGGTTCTGCCAAAATAGGGTTCTACAATGGCTGCAAGTACGGTTGCTGATGTTGGTTTTACTCTTACTGCTGATTCGTAATTCAAAAAAGGTGAGCGCACTATTTTATCGCCAATTGATGATTTTACCCGGGTATAATCGAATTTAAAATTGGGTGCACCAACATATTCGGCACCAACATCAAGCAAAAACCTTTTCCCGGTTGCATCCATGGCGCCTTTTCCAAATGTGATTAGCTTTCCGCCTTTTTTTACCCATGCGTTAATCTGGTTTGCCTGTTCGTAAGTTAATTGCGTTTTGCTCGGAACAATCAAAAGACTTAATTGATCCAGATTGCGTTCATTGGCAATTACAAAATCATCATGAATTTCGAGCAGCATATTAGCCACGCCATAATCGGCAGCCGGATGGAGCGATAACCACAAACCAAGCCGAGAAACAGGGACTCCACCCAAACCGTATTGTTCAATTTTTTCAACGTATTGATAGGCTTCTCCAATGTTTCGGTAGGTTTCTAAATCCATTTCTCCTGCAGGATGCAACTGATCACCAAAATTACAAGCTGCACCGTTTGCAATCATGGCTGCTGCCTCGTATTTAATGGCGCCGGCGTCTTTAAACCCGCCAAACTCGCCCCAGGCTTTATGAAACTTACCGCTCATGGCCACCACTCTGCTTTTGTTTCCTAAATGAAACTTTGCTTCAATAGGTAGTTTATCATAACCGCCCCAGGTGGTTGGCAAATCTTCGAGTTCCTGCTGCGTATTTAAATCGTACAATTTCTCTTCAAATACTTCCGAATTGTTAACGTGCGGAGTCGCATTGAAAAATACAGTTGCTTTGGAATGATATTTCGCAATCAGCTTACGCAATTCTTTCATGTGCTCTTTCGATGCAAGTGCCATGCTTTTTTCAACTGCCGCATCGTCGTTGATATTTACACCTTCCCTTTTATAGCGGGTCATGCAATTTTCGCAATAACAGCGGGGAAGAATATGGTACATATCGAACCAAAAACCATCAGTCTTGTATTTCTGACAAATTTCTTCAACCTGTTTCAGAATATTTTGATGATAAGCGCCGCCGGGAAGCCAGCAAAGCGTTCGCCACGAGTTAAATGGCCGCTCGGTTGTGTCGTTTGCAAAATAGTCGTAATTGAGCCCAACAAATGATCCATCTTTATTGCGGGCACACCATTCAGGATGATTAATAGCATCGTTGGTTGACCAACCGACAATGTAATAAATAGGGCATTTGACGCCAATTTCGTGACAAGCTTCTATTTGAGCACCCAATAAATCGAATTTCAGGTTGGGATGCATGGAGCCGACCTTGGTTGGGTAATAACTCCAACTATGACAACATTTTGCAAACACGTTAATGTGATTGACATGCCCAATTTTCAAGGCTTCTTGAAACTGTTTTTTACTAAATTTCTCTCCAATATCGGGTATGTGCTCAGACGTATGAAAATCTAAATGAACCTGGCGTGAAGAAGTGAGTGGTGATTCAGTCTCTTGTTCCTGACCAAAACCAATCAATGTAATCATCAATAAAATGGTTAACAAAATCAACTTATTAGAAGTCATTGTTTTACTGATCAACCTAATTGTATTCATCTACTTATTTATTTTTTAATTTCAAAATCCTGAAATTTGGTAAACTTCTCCTTTTACTGTGTTGAAAAAGAGCTCGTTATTCGCATTTTTTGTCAAACGAATTTCCTTTCCGTTTCTGAAAACTTTTACCGGATTTTTCGCCATTAATTTGCAGGGAATTCCATTTTTTGAAGTGATTATTGCAGCGCTAAGTTTATTCGATTTCCATTCCAAATCCACTTCAAAACCTCCACGGGCACAAAGTCCTTTTACCGAACCGGATGACCATTTTTCAGGTAAAGCAGGTAATAAGTCTAAAACACCTGTATGGCTTTGCAATAACATTTCTGCAATAACTGCCGAGGAGCCAAACGTACCATCCAACTGGTATGCCCCACCAAAGAAATTAGGCTGCATTCCAAATTTTAATTGGTATTGGTGGTGCTTGTAAGCTTCCTCAGCTTCTCCCAGGCGAAGCCACATCATGCTTATCCAAACACTTTGCCAACCGCCAAAACTTTTACCATCCAGGTAACTACCGAAACTTTGGTACTTGTTTTTTGCTTCTTCTACATCAGCATTGGGATTACCTGCCAGCCTGCGTTCCAGCGTTTTTCGGGCAGCGGCAAATAAATCCGGAGTGTTTATATTTATCTGGCTTGATGGAAATAGCGCATATAGATGAGAGATATGGCGATGGCCTTTTTCTATCTCTTTATAATCTTCTATCCACTCCTGTATGCCACCGGTAGAGGGACTGATTTTAATAGGCGATAAATTGCGAAGGGCATTTTCAACTTCTTTTTTAAATGCAGGCTCGTAAGGTTTACCAGGCTCACTTAAATCTTTAATGGCCTGTAAACAATTGGTGAATAGTTCATGTATTATTTGCATGTCCATACTGGCACCATACGTAAATTGAAATTGTGTACCATCTGCTTTTTCAAAGGCATTTTCCGGTGAGTGCGAAGGGTTGGTAACCAACATGCCAGCATTGGGCAATCCTGCAGGAATTGGTTTTAAAAAATCAATATAAAATTGTGCTGCAGTTTTCATTAAAGGAAATGCCTGTTTGCGTAAAAAATCTTTATCCTTATTAAAAAGATAATGATCGTAAGGATGATGAGCTAACCAGCCACTACCCATTGGCCACACGCCAACCACACCATCTGCCGGATCTGTGCGCCAAAATACATCTGTAAGATGATGCACCACCCAACCACGGGCATTGTACATTTCCTTGGAGGTATGTTTTCCATGCACCGCCAGCGAATCCATCAGTGTATAAAGTGGCTGGGTACATTCGGGCAGATTTGCCGATTCGGCAGCCATATAATTCATTTGCAGGTTAATATTGGTATGGTAATCTGCACTCCAAGGCGGGTTCATATTCTGGTTCCATATTCCTTGCAGGTTGGCTGCCAAATCGCCTTCCCGGGACGAAGCAATCAACAAATACCTTCCATAATGAAATAGAAGTTCTGATAAATATGGGTCTTGGTAATCCTGCTGTTTTACCCTTTGCAGCCGCAAATCCTGCGGCAATTCATAAGGGTTGGCACTGGCAGATAAGTTAATTTTTACCCGGTTAAACAAGGACTGATAATCGGTAAGATGCGCTTTAAAAAGTTTGGCTACTGGTTGTGTGGAAAATTGCTGAATCACCTTCTTGCAGGTTTTTTCCGGATCTTTCCCTGCATAGCTTGTAGCGGCGGTTATGTACAAAACAATTTCGGTAGCTTCTTTCACCGTCATTATGCCATTTTTATCCACAGCAATTTTACCTGATGAACTAAGCGCCTTTACATAAGATGCAAAACGCATACCTGCAGGCTGCCCCGTTTTTTCATCCAAACAGTTTATTCGCCCCCGCATAATGATTAAACCTGGATCGGTGGCAGATGCGGTAGTAGCTGCATCCATCTCCCGAATTAATTTTATGCGGAGATTTAATCCATTGGGGCGATCGCTGGAGAATTTTAACACAATCATATTAGCAGGATGCGATGCAAAAACTTCTCTGCGATAATTGATGCCATTTTTGCTAAACTGGGTTACTGCCAAAGCAGAATCGAGGCTTAACCAGCGGCGGTAATTCGAATAGGTAGTATCTGCTCCTATACCAAGTTGTTCAATAAAAAGATCACCCAACGATTGATAGGATTTTATTCTCAAAGGTACACCCATCATTGTTTTGGAAGCGACCAGTTCAGCCGAATCATTCTTTCCTTCAAACATAAGTCGTTGAACTTCGGGCAGATTTTTGGCCGATAACGGGTTGGCGGCATCTCGAGGGTAGCCGTCCCAAAGGCTTTCTTCGTTGAGTTGAATCCTTTCGTTGAAAACGCCACCAAAAACCATGGCCCCCATCCGGCCATTGCCCACAGGAAGCGCTTCGAACCAGCCTTTATTTTCAAAATGAAATGTATTGGTAAATTCCTGGGTCTTATAACTAAATTCTTTTGGTTGATAGGCAGGCTGATCAAACCACATTACCATTGGCTTTTGCTGTGCAAAAGAATTGAATACCATCAGGAATAAATATCCTGTGAATAGTATTTTTTTAGCTATCTGTAAATAGGTGTTTTTCATATTAATTTCTATTTGCTTAGTTTTATTTCAAAGTCAGTTTAAACGATTGGGTTACAAAGCCATAATGAGCTCCGTCACGGGTATAATCACCGGCATAAATCATTGTACCATTCAATCCATCGCTCCCAAACCATTTCGCCGGAATTTGCCCCAGGTAGTTGGTATGGTTTGATCCGCCCCATGGTTTTTCGGAATGGAAAAGTTTCCATGGTCCCCAGGGATTGATACTTTCGTAGAGCTGCAACTCCGATTCAATGTCCCATTTGCTATACTCGGCATCACTGGCATCCGGGCGATGAGGAACCACATCGCTGAACGCCATTAATATGTAACGATTCAGCGCTTTATTATAGGTGATTGTTGGATGCCCTACATGACCTTTATCCGAAAAAATTGGCGTTGATTGCTCTTCACTTTTAATCCATTTTACATGATCAGAATTATCAAAGCCACCAAAAAACTGCCACGCATTACGATTCGCAATGCTATCTCGATTAACCCTTCCCATGCGAACATGATCACCTGAAGTCCAATTTCCATCATTCGAAATGGCATAAACATAAGGTGCTAATTCATTGGGTGTTTCAGTGTTTCCTTTTCCGAAACTTAAAAATGCAGGCGCTCCAAAAGCGGCACTAAAAAATGTAGGAGAATCTTCAAGGGGAATATTTGTCCAGGTTTTGCCCCAATCGGTGGATTTAATAATTCCGGCCACACCGCCATGTTTGGAGTATCTGTTTATGAAAGTGAGATTCTTCTGAATTGAAGTATCTATATTCTCCCAGGGCTTTACTACTTTCATGCGATTATACAACGAATCAAAATTGCAGGGCTTGTTTGGAATATTCCAGTCGTAATCGTACAGGCAAACATAAAACGTTGAATCAACCGCTACCAAACCACAAACATACCGAAGCAACAATTTTTTCGGAATGGTTTTTCTGAAATCATATCCTTCAAAATCGGTAAGCGTTTCAACCTTATGATTGGGAGGCATACCAGTTACTTTCAGGATGTGCGCATACCAATACCGACCACCGAAGTTGTCGCCATCATCATCCAGTGTATAAATGGCATCGTCAATTCCCCAGGTCCACCAGTGCATATCTGAAGCGGTACCTGCAAACTTTGATGGTGCACTCGTCCATTCAAACTTTTCAATCAGATCGCTTTCCGGATAAGGCATTTTGCGATGGTATTCGCTTTTCGGAGTATGGGTGCATGAAAAGAATACCGGCAATACGCCAATTAAAATGATTGAAACAGTTATGTTTTTAAGGATAGAAAGCATTTCAATTAAATTAGATTGTTATTTATTTTACTTAATTCAATTTCTTAAGTTTCACAACAAAACCTCCGCCCTGCGCAAGATGCAACTGAAGGTTTGATTCGTTGGTTACGGTCATTTCTTCAATTTTATAATCAGTTGCAAACCGATCGGCATTGATACCGTCTTTGTAAATAGTGGCTTTGTATTTGTTGCCCTTCTGCAAGAAATCAGTTTTAAACGAAACTTCTCTTGAAGTCCAATTACTCATTCCGCCTACGAACCAGGTGTCAGCCTTTTGGCGGGCAATGACCAGGTATTCGCCAACTTTTCCGGACACAGGTACTGAATTGTCCCAAACGGTTGGTATTTCGGCGATTAACTTGAGCGATTCCATTTCATTTTTATAGTTTGAAGGGGCATCGCAAATCATTTGTGTAGGACCAAAGAACAGTACATATTCAGCCAGTTGGTGACAACGGGTTCCCAATACCATTGGTTTGTCGTTCGATATTTTGAAATTGGCTTTGTTGGCATTCAGCATTCCACCCGGAGTAAAATCCATCGGACCAACAGCATTGCGGATAAAAGGAAGGATGATATTGTAATCGGGATTAATAACATCCGACCATTTAGTATTTTCATTGCCCATCACCGCCTCATAATTGATTACATTGGGATAGGTTATCTGCAAACCTGCAAGTGTGTGGGCGCCATGGAAATACACCATCAACTTATGTTGTACACATTCTTTGGTAATTTGTTCATAGCATTTCATGCGTGATTGGTGGTCTCCATCCATAAAATCAACCTTTATTCCGGCAGGTTTTAATTCATCAAACAATGCAAAAGACTTTTCAAAGTTTGTCATCAACCTGTTGCCGCAAACCCAAAGCATAACCCCAACGTTTTTGGAATGAGCATAGTTCATTAATTCTTTCATATCCAAAGTTGGTGCTGGTTCAATAATCCAATCGTTCAAACTCCAACCTACCGATACTTCAATAAATTCTATTTTATTGCCGGCAGCAAAATCTATCATGTATTTATAAAACTTATTACTGGCAGCTTCGCCTTTAAAATCAACACCTTGAATATTCCAGTCGAACCACCAATCCCATGCAGCTTTGCCTGGCTTTACTCATGAAAAATCGCCAGTTGGAGGTGTTGCCAATCGGTAAACCATATCACAATCGGTTAGGGCAGCATCGTTGTCGGTTACCATTGCACAGCGCCAGGGAAAAGCTCGTTGTCCCTTGGTTTCTGCCATGTAATCTTTGTATGAAGTTGGATTCCATACCCAACCATTGTGTAGTTCGGTTTCAACCTCTTTCGAAAATTTGCCCTTTATAGCATTGGGTACTCCAGATTCGGCCTGCAAAAACATTTTGGGGTAATCAAAAACATCGGCTTCAAAAATAAGTGTATTGACTTTATATGAATTTACCAGAACCGGTGTTAATGCCAATTTGCTTTTGGCCAAATCACTGATTTTACCAATGGTATAAGCGCCTTCACCTGAATTGACAACACTATCTCTTGGGATTAACCAAATTTTGTTGTTGTCGGCATCGAGAAACCGGAATGACGACAACTCATCTTTAACCTTAATTGTTCCCGGAATATCGGTTATAAAGCGGTAAGCAAACCCATCGTTAAAAACCCGAAAAACTACACTGTAATTGCCCTTGAATTTAAAATTCAATTCGTTGAAGTTGTTTTCGATTTTTGCTTTCCGATAGAGTGGATTGGTGATTACAGAATTGTTCGATGCAGTTCTTGCATCAATCAACGCTGGTTGTTTACCAAGCACACGACCATCGGCCAGGGTTATTGAAATGGGCGAAGGCTGAATAAGGTTAATACTTTGGTACGATAATTCGTAACTGAGATCCTCGCCTAAATTTACGGCTACAATTAATTTGCCATCAGGAGATTTAACCGTTTTTACCTGGGCATTTGAAGTTGCGCAAAAAATAACAACTGCAATAAAGGTTAATCGAAATGTTTTCATCCAAATATTATTTGTGTTTTAAGATAGGATGAAAAGCGCCAATGAATATTCATCCGTTTTTGTGTTTATAACGAAGCTGTTCGTTTTGTGTTAATTAAATTTTATTCTGTAAACAAGTTCAAATTTTCATTGGTTATTTTAATTTACTACAAGCTCTCTATGCATTCATTATTTTATGATGTGCCAGATAACAAATTAATTTCAATTATTAATAGAGTTTCCAGGTCTGATTATTACAACTTTTTAAATCTGTATTAATTGTTATCGATTTTGCATTCGGCATTATTGGCAATTCTCTAATTGTTTTTCTTGATATTAATAAGCTGACTACCACCATTCCATTTTAACAGCAGATTGAACGAAATATCAGATTTAATTTTAACGACAGGTTTATCGGTAACATTCTTTCTTTGGGCGCATTGTATATCTATTAAACCTGTTTTACCAAAAGGATATTTTTTTACGCCAAAAGCGTCTGTCAACCGAACATCCCAAACCAAGGTATTAGTGGATACATCCGCACGAATGCCAAAAACATATTCAAAAAGAACTGAAATGGGGACTAAGCCTGTCCATCCCACAAAATTTTTACCATAATAACCTTCTGCTTTTTCAGGTGAATAATTTTCCCAAAGCGTTCCGGTTTTGTTATAAACTTCTACAACATTATCTAAGTGCGATTTTGCAATTTCATAAGCTAATGAATCTTGTTTGTAATTTGTTAAACCACGCAGAACCATAAAATTGGTTGGCGCCCAAACTCCACCCAGCCAATATCCCCAGTAATGTTTATACTTTGGGTCATCGGCAGAAAGTGTTGGAATACGGTGTGGCCTGTCAAACTCATTTTTATTTTCAAGATGAGCAATGAAATTATTTTGCTTATCGGCAGGAACTATATCAGCAAGCAAAGCCCAATAAGCGCCAATGGTTTTTACCTGTGTTAATTCGCCATCTCGCTGGCGATCAAAATAATAACCTGTTTTAGAATCATACATCTGGCGGTTTACATAATCGGTCAGGTAAATAACTTCTGTTTCAATATCTTTTGTGTCGGCGGTTCGGTTAATTATTTTTGCCATTTCAATAAGAATTTTACCGGCTAATATTTCCTGGCATGTGGCGTCAATCCAAGCCATGTGTCCCGTGCTGTGGTTTACCATTTGAGGATTATCGTTACCAGGAATTCGTGGCTGGTTATCCATGCCACTCGACTGACCGTTAGCAAAATATGAACCATCAGGCCAGGTTCTATTGGCTTTAAACCACTGATAATATGCAAGTAATGCCGGAAAAACTTCGTTAATACGACTTGAATCCTTGAAATTTTTGTAAAATTCCCATTCTGCCCAAGGCAAAATATTGGGTCCGGTACTGGCAATTGCCCATCGTTCAAAGGTATCCGTACCGTCCTCTGTTCTTATTTCACGACAAATAAAACCATCTGGGTGTTGTTTCCTGTAAAAATTATTTAATACACTTATAAAATTATAAGCTCGTATTCCATATTTACAAAACATAAGCATAAAGCCGGTGTCCCACATATAAATATCACCATTAAATGCTGCATCTAAAAACGGAGAAACCAGACCGCTTTTGGGGTTTATATGGTGAAGATTTCCAAAAGCCAGTTCCCAGGTTTTCCAGTAGCATTTTATTACATCAGGGCGGGCATCCCAATTCGGCTGAGGCAAACGGTTTTTAGCAGATTCAAATGTAGGCGGGACAGAGGTATCTGCATCCATTGTTATGAACTTGTTCTCAGACACGTATTTGTTGTTGATATAGGTTTCCCAATAAGGCTGCGCTTGCAAGGCTGCTACCGGAAAAAGAATCAGGCAGCAAATCAGGGTTTTCGCTCTCAAAAATAGCATCATCATTCTTAGTTCATTTAAAAAATCTAACATTTTACTTCCATTCAACAGTAACCATTTTCCCCTTTTTATTAATAGTCAGCACACCTCCTTTGTCCATTGTTTGCCAGCTCCAGCCTTGTGTGCCGGGCTTGTCAATTTTCTCCAACGGCAGATCATCAACGGTTATTTTTGAAGGCTCTTGTATTAAACGAAATACTTCTACTGAGAGTGAATCATACGTTTGATATTGAATTGTATCGGGCTGATATTGAATGTGGTTTACAACAGAAGAGGAGGACAGATTTCTGTTTTTGTTATCGGGTGCCAGTTCGGGAAATTCGGCCATAGCCCGCAGATAATGACGGACATAATCACCATAACCGTCGGTCATCCAAATTTCATCACGAATGTAGCGGTTCCAGCCTTTTTCATTTACTGTATAAGTTGCCCAGTTTAACTGGCGTACAGCATTGATATTGTAAGTTGTATCGCCGGTTAATTTGCTGTACATTAATTCCAATGCAGCCTGGCGAGCGGAGTGACTGTTGCCGGGCACCGGATACCAGGTTTGTTCGTTGGTAGTAAACACACCGTATTTTATTTGCTCTTTATTACCAAGCGTTTTTCTAACCCAATCAATAATTCCCTTTACATCACTTTGCCAGTTTGGAAAGTATTCTTTGTGTTGTAGGATATATTGTGCAAACGTAATGGCATTTATCTGGGTATCACTCCATCCTGTTACATCCTCAAAAAATGGTCCCCATTTATAGGTTTTAATCGGATAATCCTTCATCCAGTTCAGGCAATTATCAAAAGCCTGCTGGTAAATAGCTTTATTGGGAACATCAAACTTACTCATTGCTGTAAATAACTCAAGTGTGCCGGCATAATTGGTGGTATATTCCGATGGCTTTATTTTCTTATGTTCGGGCCAGGTATACAGCCAGCCAACTTCACCAGTTTGGGCATTTACCTTAAATGGCCATGGTGATAAATCGTTATCGCCTGTCCGGATATTATTAGCCAATGTAATGGCGATTTTACGGGCGGCTTCCAGGTATTTTTTTTCGCTTGTAATTTTGTAAAGATTTACTAATTCGTGGCCAAATGATCCTGCTTTATCGGGTTGGGTAATGCCTTTTCCAAGAATCATATCGCCATCATATTTACCTGCAAGCAGATCTGTATTGTAAGGATAAGGGAGGTAAGATAATTTTGCCGAAGAATCAGAAAGCGAGCGAGCTAAATATTCATCAGCCATATATCGCATATTGTTAACTATAGAGGATTGGCCGGTGTATGCATACAATAGAGCCCATGATGAAAGCGCCATACTAACCTGATCGCCACCAATTCCACGACCATCGGACTGTGGTTTCCAAACCTGCCGGTTCATATAGTATTTCAATCCGTTGGAATCTGTCTCCATATTTTTCCAAAAATTCCAGACTAGCATCAGGCAGGTATCGTAGCTCTGCCCAAGGTTATTGGCATACCAGGGAAGAATGCCGCGAGTATTTTTATCAAATCGGATAAGGTGATACTGCAACGTATCGGCTGAAGTAGTATCCTGAACAATACCTGATAAGGATGGCTGAAGGATGGAAGTGTATTTCGCTGATTTCTTACAACCGAGTAAAAGAAAAATACTACAAATAATAATTATTATCTTCTGCATAATTACTGAATTATTTCTGTTTCCTATTTAACCAATTATAACCTTTTTGATACTTCATTCTTCAACTTTAAAATTATTTAGCGGCCATTGCGTTTGCTATTGAATATTCATTTCAATCCTCGTTTAACATCATCAAAGCTTATAATAGCTTGAAAAATTCCGTAAACGGATACCACTATTAATTCGATTTCTCTCCCATCAGTTTATCCCACAGTTTAAACTCATCCGGATTTGCAAAACGGGTTTTTACCGATGGCCTTGGCAGTGTGATTTCGAAATATTGTACTTCGCCGGGCTGTAGTGTAAATGACAAATTACCAATGCTATTTTTTATAGGCAATCGGGAAAATGAATAAGCTGGTTCTGAATGTTGCTTGAGTAGTTCAAGTTGTGCCGGGCTAGGATTGAGCGGACTGCCCATGAGTTGCCAGCTTTCCCAGGCACTACCGGCGCCGATGCCTATAGTAGCTTTTACCACCTGCAGTATTGAATCATTTTGGGCGGGCAATTGAATGTTCCCTGTCCATGCCTTCAATGCTTTTTCTTCTACAAAATTTTGGTTCCAAAGCAACACCCTGATTGTTTGCTGATCTTTTGTAACCAGCATTCCTTTACCTGCAGGCAATGGTTGCTGTGGTTTTACCTCCATGATATTGCCCGTCATTTTACGCAAAAAACGGAAGGCATTGAGAGACGCTTTTGGTATGCCATGAATGGTGAGTAATCCATAGGTGCAAGAGAACGGACTTTGCGGAATACCGCCTTCATCAAAAATATCGCTCACTACCCAGTAGGCAAATGTTTTGCAGGCCGTATCAAGCTCCACACAATTGCGGGCAATAAAAGATGCGGCATACAAATTATCCACGTAAATATTATCGCCCCAGGTTATTTTATCGGCAGTTGCAGCCGTTTGTGTATTCCATTCCGTCCAGTGAATTTCTATCTCGGGTCGTTCAGATTTTTTTACCCATTCCTGCACTTCCTTTACTGTGGCTGAAAAAAAATCGCCCACTTTGTAAGGGCTGCCTTTTCTATCAGGATATTGCACTTGTTCATCTTGCGGATATAAATGTGTGGAAATAAAATCCAGTGGGATATTGTTTTTGCTGGTGTAGGTAATTATTTCTTTTACCCAATTGCCTTTGGATGATGCCGGACCACCTACCCTCAATTTTGTATCTACCTTTTTAATAGCCTTTGCACTGGCAGTATAAAGGTTCCAATATTCCTGTTGTGTACCGCTCCAAAAACCAGATAAATTCGGTTCGTTCCATACTTCAAAATACCAGGTGCGTACTTCATCAAGCCCATATCTTTCTATTAAATGCCTGGTGAAAGTTTCTACCAACAATTCCCACTCCTGGTAAGATTTTGGAGGGGTTACATTCATTTTATAATTGAACATAGTTTGCGTGCCAGAGGCCATTACAGCGGGCATGGGGTTTAGCTCTACAAAAGGGCGTATGCCGAGTTTTAATAACGCATCATACACTTTATCTACCTGATGCCAGTTAAAAATTAATTGATTGGTTTGTTTATCCCTTTGCACCACATTCATTTCATCATCAAATATGGCGTGAAAGCGGCAGTAGCGGTAGCCTATTTCCTTTTGCGCAAAAGCAAGGTGCTCCAGAATATCGGCACGCAATAAATTATTGGCCCTGCCTACGGCAATACAGTTTCGCCAGGGCATGGCGAGTTGGCGTTGCTGCGTGGGCTGTTGCACTAGTATGTTGGATGGCTGTGCAAATGCAAATGCATGCAATGCAAAAATTGAAATAACAATAAAAAGAAAATTCGTGATCAATTGCTGCATAAAAATTTATTTAAGATTTCTTAATTTTATTTACAAATACCTACGCATTACCAATGATAATATCATCATTGCAAACCATTGTTTTTATAACTACTTTTCCAGCATCTATCAAATTATCATTAGGCTGATAACCACCAACCGCAATTTGAAATTTACCCTGCTCTACCTTCTTTTCAGCTGCTTCATTTACGTAAGAAAAATGTTGGGGAGTTAATTCAAATTCAACCGTTATATGTTCGCCTGCCATTAGAAATATTTTACAGAACGCCTGCAGCGAACGAATCGGATAATTACCAGATCCATCCAGACGGCTTACATATAGCTGCACCACTTCGGCACCATCCCGTGCACTTATATTTTCTACATCTACTTTTACAGTGAATGGTATATTTTTCTCAATATCATCTGGACAAATTAAGTTAGCATAAATGAACTGGCTATAACTTAATCCAAAACCAAAGTCGTACAAGGTTTCGCCTTTGAAATAACGATAAGTTCTTCCCTCCATAGAGTAATCATCAAAAGCAGGCAACTGATTAACTGATTGATAAAAAGTAACAGGTAATCTGCCGGAAGGATTGTAGTCGCCAAATAAAACATCAGCCACCGCATCGCCGGCAGACTGTCCGCCATACCAGGCCTCTATAATGGCAGCTACATTTTTATTGGCAAAATTTACTGCCAACGAACAGCCATTAAACAACACTAAGACAACCGGTTTGCCAATGGCCACTATCTTTTTAATGAATGATTCCTGTACGCCAGGAAGATTTATATCCAACCGGTCGCCCTGCTTAAAGCCATCAACCTTTACCGGCATTTCCTCACCCTCCAACTGTGGTGAAAGCCCCATAGCAAGCAATACGATATCTGCCGTGGCGGCGGCATGCATAGCCCTTTCCTCCATAGTTTCATCAGGCACGGCCCACAGCAATTTTTGCACATGTGCCTCGCTCGTGAGATCCTTTATTTCAATTAAAATCTTGTATGGTTCGCCAGTTTTTAACGAAACTGTTTCATACACTTTTTCTGGCTCCCATATTGTATTGAATGAAGTAAGCAATGAATCATTGAGGAATAACTGAAAAGAAGTTAAACCAGCTACGCCTATTGCATATTGCCCGGATTGTGGCACAAAAAGATGGCCATAAATACCAATGCTAAAATTGGATGTACTGGTTATTTTATCGGCAAGTTTTTGAAACAATTGGTGGTTTAAATCAGCCACTATTTCGGTATGGGCCGGTAAGCCTTCCAGATTTTTATTGTTGTAATAATTAATCAGTAAACCTTGTGTATTTTTTTGAGCATCCGTATAAAGAAAATCTGTAGGCAGCACATCAAAAAAAGGCAACCCCTCAGCCAGCTCACAGCCACGCTCATGAATAACATTTACACCTGATCCTAATTTGTTTACTATGCCCTGGTACAATGAAACTGCCGATGATGGAGAGCCGTGATAATTACCCAAAATAATCTCATTGTTATCAGCATTGGGGCCTATTACCGCTATGGAAGGAATATTTTTCTCAAGCGGTAAAAAATCATTTTCATTTTTTAGTAATACAATTGATTCCCTGGACATTTGCAAGGCCATTTTTTTATGCGCTTCACAATCCACCAAACTGAAGGGAATAGCAGCATACGCCACTTTTTCAGGCGCATCAAACATGCCCAATTTTATT
>JANPIJ010000120.1:0-25577 GCA_031424955.1 Ferruginibacter sp.
TTATGAAACAAAGAGTTTAAGAGAAGTAGAGTGTTGCATGATGTATGATTTTCTCTTATCCTCTTATCCTCTTATCCTCTTTGTCGGTTTATGAAACAAAGAGGTTAAGAGAAGAAGAGTGTTGCATGATGTATGATTTTCTCTTATCCTCTTATCCTCTTATCCTCTTTGTCGGTTTATGAAACAAAGAGGTTAAGAGAAGAAGAGTGTTGTATGATGTATGATTTTCTCTTATCCTCTTATCCTCTTTGTCGGTTTATGAAACAAAGAGGTTAAGAGAAGAAGAGTGTTGTATGGTGTATGATTTTCTCTTATCCTCTTTTTCTCTTTGTCGTTTTATTTTTGACATAAAATTTGTTATTTTAAGGCATGATTTCAAAAAAGCATATCAACGAGTTGACTTATGAAGTAAATGCTGCTATAATTGAAGTACATCGAATACTGGGTCCGGGTTTGCTGGAAAGTGTATACCATAAGTGCCTTTTGTATGAATTAGATCTGAGAGGTATAAAATATTTATCTGAAATTTCTTTCCCATTTTATTATAAAGAGTTAGAACTAACCACTGATTTCAGATGTGACTTGCTGATTGAGCGTTGTATTATGCTGGAACTAAAAGCTGTACAAGAAGTGATCCCGTATTTTAAGGCCAAATTAATTAATCACATGAAACTGACTGAAACTCCGAAAGGTATATTAGTGAATTTTAATGTACTTAACATTATGAAAGAAGGGCACTTTACTTTTATTAATAAGTTCTATACAGAGTTGCCCGACTAAACAAAAAAATAAACGAGATAAATATTAACGAAACAGATTTACTGTTTACGCAGCCTTCACTGCTTTAAATTCAAAATAAATTTTAGTGCCTTCGTTTACTTCTTCTTTCATGGTGCCGCTCAGTTGTTGTGTAAGCAGCGATACGAGTTGCCCGCCGAAGCCAGTGCCATGGGTAAGGCCCGATTTGCCAACTCCATTATCTGATACTTCCAGGTGTAATACGCCATCAGCCTGCTTCTGAAGTTTTATCCGCACTTTGCCATGCCGGCCGTCGGGAAAGGCGTATTTGAGGGTATTGGTTAAGAGTTCGTTTACTATAAGTCCTAACGGAACAGCCGTGTCGATATCCACATCCAGTTGCTCCATGGCAAATTCGATGGTCACCCTTTTTTCAGCCCCAAAAGAATCCAGGATGCTATCGCTAAGGTTGATGAAATAATCCTTCATTTCAATGGCACCCAGGTTGGTGCCCTGGTATAATTTCTGGTGTACGATGCCTATGGATTGTACACGGTTCTGTCCTTCAAGCATGGCTTCTCTTGTGTTTTTATCGACTATCTGGTTACTTTGAAGAGCCAGCAGGCTGCTTACTACTTCCAGGTTATTTTTTACACGATGATGAATTTCCTTTAATAACAATTCATTCTCTGCATTTCTTGCTAACAGCGATGCCTGAGCGGCATTGAGTTCTGAGACAGTTCTTTCTATTTTACCGTTTTTGTCTTGCAATGCCAGGTTTGCTTTTTGTTTGTTACGATTGTTGCGGTAAAGAATAATTGAAATTACAAGCGCACCTAAGAACAGTCCGACAGTGGTATTAAATCGTATCTGATCTTTTGCAGCTTTTTCAGCTAAATGCAAATCTTCCACACGTTGTTTTTCCTTGATCTCCAGTTGTTTTACCTGCCTGGTTTTTTCAATGTTCATAACAGTGTCATTTGCTGTCGTTGAAGTCTTTAGAAAAGCGTATGCTTTTGCCGGGTCATTTTTCTCAAAAATCCGCGACAATAAATTAGCTGAATTCGATAATACAAGATAATTTTTGAGTAGCGTTGCTCCCTGCAGTGCCAGGCTTGCATACTTTTGAGCTGAATCCGGTTTACTTCCGTTAAAATAAATGGTAGCCAATTCATTTTCGACCTCATTTGCAAAAAAGATTTCATTGTTTTTTTGTGAAGCATTTAAGGCTTGCATCCCGTATCTAACTGCTTCATCATATTTTTTAAGTTTGCTGTTAACCCGGGCTAATATCAGTATAGGGTAACCTTGCTGGAAAGGGAAATAGCGTTTTGAATAGTCAAGCGTTTCAAGGGCGAAATGATACGAAGAATCAAGGTTGTTTTGTCTTTCATGTTCCTGTGCTAACAGGAACATTGCGCTCCATTGAGTAAAATTATCTGCCTGTTTTATATCAGGATGATAGTATGCTTTTTGCGCCCACTTAAGGGCTTCGTTATCGTCTCCCAATTTCTGGTAAAGCAAGCCCATCATATTTATTCCAAATATTTGCCGGACAGGGGCATATTTTTTACTTAGATCTATAGCTTCATAAGCTGTACTAAAACCTTTTTCAAATGAGGAAGTAATGGCATAAGAAAATGAAAGTGCTTCCAGGCATTCCAGCACTCCTATTGGAAATTTTATTTTCCTCGCTAAATCAAGGCCCTTATTTCCCAGTTCTACAGATTTGTTTGTATTGTTGAGTGTGGTACCGCGACTAAGCGAATAATAGGCATGCACTTCATTTGAATCCTGCTTATTAAGGTTTATTATTTTATGGAAACTATCTATTGCATGTTGCTCCATAAAAACAGGCTGTGCTTTTGGAATGTGGGCAATAAATAAAAATGCCACCGACACCAGCATTTTCTTTTTACCTACAGATATTTTTTTCAGGAAAGAACGAACATAACAATTCATAGTTTTAGTTTTATACAGAGCTGGCTCATTTAAAATTTCTAGCGGTCATTATGTTGTTAAACAGGTTAAATTACACTTTTTTGCCAGGTATTAAATTCTCGCAAATTAATTTTCAAAGTTTTAATCACAACTACTTTTATCAGGATGTAAAAGGTTGCGAATTTTGCCTGTCACAACATAGGTTTACAACGTCCTTATCCGGTGCATCAATTGTTCCCGCATGCCTGTGCCAAGCGGGATGGGTTTTTGGGCAATCATTACATGGCTTTCGGTTACTTCATCCACCTGCCCGATATTAACAAGATAGGAACGGTGAATCCGCATAAACAACTGCATGCTCATTTTATCCTCAATGGTTTTAAGGGTTACGGCCAGCACATATTCTTTGCTACTGGTAAAGATGCGGCTGTAGTTGCGGTCTGCTTCAAGGTAAAGGATATCGGCCAGCATAATTTTTACCATCTTCTCTTTAAGGCGCACAAAAATGCGGTCGCTTAAAATAAAGGGTTGCGCCCCATCGGTCTTATTTTCAGTGTTCAAACCGGTCGCATTTTCTGCCATACGGCTGATGGTGAGTTCAATAGCACGTTGCAGATCCAATTGTTTAAAAGGTTTTGAAATAAAGGCGGATGGCCTGGTAGGTTTAGCCCTGTTAAAAGTAGCTTCGTCTGAATTGGCGGTCAAATAAATAATGGGAATGTCGGCAAACAGTTGTACCCGGCGGGCTGTTTCTATACCATCCAATTCACCTTTCAGGTTAATATCCAGCAATATAATGTCAGGCTTATTTTCTTTTACGTGTTGTATGGCCTGTTCGCCACGGGGCAGTATACCCGTTACCTCATAACCAAGGCTGGTGAGCTGCATGGATATTTTTGCAGCGATGATCATCTCATCTTCCACCACCAGTATTTTAATCAGTGTATCCATTAAGCAGTTGCCTGTTTTTAAAGTGAATAGTAATAGTGGTTCCATTGCCGGCATCCCCGGTAACAGGCGAATTCGTTGCCCATCGCCGCCATGAGGATATCAGGTAACGCTGAGGTATACCCTTTTTCCAACACCGTAAAGTAAGATGAATCAAAAGCATCGGAGTGTGCGAAAACAGCCAGATAGGGCTGTGCTCTGGTAATATCAGCCAGTTGTGCCTTTCCTGCTAAAGCAATTAACAGGCAAATTCCGGCAAACAGTGGAATCATTTTTAACAGAGGCAAAGCATTCCCGGTTTTGTGAGTTAACTAATTATGATGTTTCTCCAATTCAAATTGTACAACTCCTTTCAGGCAACCATATGCTTAATCATATAAATACAGGTGGCAGGCAGAAGTGTTGACGTATTTTTCAGATAGGTATAAATTTTACAGAAAGCGTAAAAAGCAAAAACAATTTTTGCTCAATACAAAGGCATTCGCATTTGAAAAAGGGTACAGTTAAAGCGCTGGTTAGGTTTAATAGGATGGCAGATACGAATCTAACGCATTATTTTTAAAAGCACTATCTCTAACCGCTTTATTTTAAAATGCCATGCTTAATATGTCTCACCTGTCTATTACCAGGATAAATATCCCTATTGGATTTGATGCTGGTAGCAATAGCCATTGGCGATTTGGGTCATGTGGAGGCAACGGCTACCTGCTTTTGTTAATCCCCGGCATTGAGTAGTATTGTTTTGCCCCCGGGCTTTGTGTACAACCGGCCCCCGGTCCATACCGGCAGATTGCGGATAACAAATTTTGCAGGGTTGAAGCCCTGCTTCTTTGGCCCGGGTAATGGTAATTTCTTCAGAAACATTTTTAACCATCCTGCAGGAAGCCAAATGGTATTTTGCCCCGGAGGGTGTTTTAAAAACAGCCTGTGATTTTACAGATACTGAAAATAATAAAATGAACAGCAGTGAAATTTGCCTGGGTAAAGAAAACATCCGCTAAAGGTAAAGATTATAGAGTAAGGCAGGTGATTCCAAAAGCCTTACCAATATCGATCCATTACAACACTCAATACTTCATTCGGCTGTTGAAAATTTGCCTTGAGGAAAGCGCCTTCTGAAACTAAAAGCAACGCAGAAGAAAGGTATGGTTTCATATCGTGTTGTATTTTGTTTAAGACGATACAAACACCACCCGCCGGAAAGGGCCGTACCGGACAAATCTCTATCAATTACATCAGCGGATATTACTTCTTATCCGGCTTAAGTGCCTTGGCGTAACACCCAATATGGAAGCCAGGTATTGCAGTGGAATCTGCTGAACCAGCCCGGGTTCCTTGTCCAGCATTTTCAAATACCGTTCCTGCGCATTCAGCATAATGGAATCGAGGCGGCTTTCATCAATACAGCAGATTTGCCATTCAAGCAGGTTCACATAAAAACTTTTAAAAGAAGGAATGTCATCCTGCAATTGCTTCAGTTTCTTTCTGTCAATTACCAACAAACTGGTTTCCATTACCGCACGGATATTTTCTTTGGAGGGCTGTTCCTTTAGAAAACTAACCAGCGATGCCACAAAATTATTTTCCCCTACTGAATAGGTTGTTTTTTCTACCCCATCTATTAAAACGAAATATTGCAGAAATCCCTTTTCCACAAATCCCAGGTACCTGCTGGTTTTTCCTTCCTGCACAAAATAGTCCCCTTTTGAATACTGTTTTTCTTCAAAACAATTCATTATTGCGAGGATATCCCTTTCGGAAAATTGACTGGCGGAAAAGTATTGGCGAAGCGATAGCATGGCAGTTATTTTAAATATTTCATTTTAACACCGGGTATAATTATTATCTTATGTTAACGATTCCGCATTTTCGGCAGGGTAGTTTTGTTTAAAATTAAAAATACGTGAAAACATTATTAAAAACCGAAGAACTGGCTATGACCGCTGTAGCCATTTATTTTCTAAGTATCTATAACCTTGGTTTACCGGTATGGCTTTGGATCCTATTATTTTTTACACCGGATATTGGTATGCTTGGCTATCTTGTAAACACTAAAGTGGGCGCCCTGAGTTACAATATCTTCCATCATAAAGGCATTGCGCTTGCCATTGCCTTGCCGGGTTACTACCTTCACAATGATGTGCTGACGGCTATCGGCATTTTATTATTCGCTCATTCCTCTTTCGACCGCATGCTGGGTTACGGATTAAAGTTTGCAGACAGTTTTAAGCATACGCATTTAGAAATTCTTGAAAAAAAAGTATAGCGTTCATTTCTTTAATACCCGGTTGCGGATACGGCTCATACTAACCGGCGTAATGCCTAAATAATTGGCAATATAATGCTGGGGTATTCTTTCAATAATTTTAGTTTTATTGCCAGTTAACAAATCGAGGTATCGTTCTTCGGGACTTTGCAGCAGCAGGCTAACCATTCGTTCCTCCAGGCCAACAGTGAGGTATTCGGCAACCAGCCTGCCAAATTTTTGCCAGGCCATGCTTTTGTCAAACAACTCCAATATAACCTGGTAGGGAAAACGAATGTATGTAACATCGCTTAAAGCTTCAATGGTAACCAGGGATGGCTTACCTGTAATACAACTGATGTAGGAACTGATTAAATGATTTTCAACGAAGAAGTAGGTGGTCTTTTCTTCGCCATCCTTTGTGTAAAACTGGCGAAGCATGCCAGTTGTTACCAGGCCTATTTCATTGGCCCTCCTGCCTTCTTCAATAAACTTTTCGCCTTTTTTTAACTGCCTGGTTTCCAAAAAGGGAAGCAGCATATCCCAATCGCTATCGCTCATTTTTGAAAATGCATTGATATGATTTCGTAAAAGCAAATATGCGCTAGTGTCCTTCAAAATCATGAGTATAAATCTGTAAATAAATTGCAGGCAAACTAACGGGCTGCTCTAAATAAAGTTACTACTTTACCCGCCGGAATGTTTTCATTCAATGATTGGCCTTTATATTATCCGCTGCCAGTTGCACGGTGGTTTCAATTCTCTTTATTCTTGTTTCTGCCCGCTTTGCATTTAGTATCCATTCCAACATTCCACGCCTGGAAGACCGTGAAAAATTATTCCAGTTTTCAAATGCAGTATTGTTTTGGTTAAATGCCAACTGCAGGTCGGCAGGTACTATTACATTATCTACCTCCTCCAATGCATCCCAGTTGCCGTTCTGTTTTGCGATGGCTATTACTTCCAGCCCGGCCGGTGCTATTAAATGACCGGCCAATAGTTTTTCTACTTTTAATTTATTTATTTTGCTCCAGTTACTTTTTGGATTTCGTTTCGAAAAAAACTGGTAGTAACTTTTGTCATCCCTTTTATTTGCCTTACTGTCAATCCAGCCAAAACACAATGCTTCATCTACTGCTTCCGGGTAATATACACTGGGTACCTTACTCTCTTTGCGGTAAATGATGAGCCATACCGATTTCTCCGATAGGTGATTTTTCTGCAGCCATTTGCGCCATTCTTTTTGCGACCTGGCATGAAATGTTGGTATGTTATCTTTTATTTCCAGGTAAAAAAATTGATTGGTTTGTAATTCTCTGAACGGTGCTGCAACTAATATCCTGCAAACCGTTCGGACAGTTGCTCCATGTTTTAATTTTTAAAGTAAATCGTATGTAGAAGTTCAACAAAGAACACGGTAATTTTCATTTTGCATAATAATTACAATCGCATTATTTATTTTTAACCTTGCTTTTATATGAAGCAGCTATATAATGAACTACAGATTGATAAACGGGTGAATACACTACCGCATCCAATTGGACAAAGCAGTAGCTCCCTTACTTATATAAACCAACATACCGTGAGTGAAACAGAATTTTTAAAACAGGTACGGGAAAACCAGGGAATCATTTATAAACTGGTTGCCCTTTACGCAAATGATGCGGAAGAAAAAAAAGACCTGTACCAGGAGGTATTGCTACAGGCATGGAAGGGCTGGGGTGCGTTCCGGCAGGATGCTAAATTCAGCACCTGGTTGTACCGTATTTGCCTGAATACCATTTTTACCAATAAGCGGAAAAAGCATGTGGTGGATTATAAGGAATCGCTGGAAGACATTTCACCAGCAGTACACAACGGCGGTATGCAAAAAGAGGATGCTGCAAGGTTACAACAGGCCATCAGGCGCCTCTCCGAAACCGACCGTGCCATTATTTCCCTGAACCTCGACGGTTACGAAAACCCGGAGGTAGCAGAAATACTGGGCATTTCAACCAATCATGTGGCAGTGAAACTGCACCGTATTAAACAACAATTAGCCAATCATTTAATGCAATAACAATGAGCATAGAAAATAGCTGGAACCAATTAGATGATCAGCAGGATGATGACCTTTTATACATGTTACAAAAACCTGCGCTATCTAAATTGTCATCACATAGCCCGCTGGAAAAAATAAGGAAAAACCTGCTGATTAATATGATCTGGGCCTTCCTCATTTGCCTCTTTTATATTGGGATCATCATTTATTTCCATATCTGGCAGGTGCAAATACCCATTTTTGCTGTGTTGATTTTTACATTATGGGGACTCTACAGCGGTTACCAGATTTACGGTCAAATAAAAGCGACCGTATCTACCGGGCCATTATTAGCAGAGTTGAAAAGGCATCATCAAACCATCACTACATGGATACATGCACAGCAACGGGTAGGCCTTTTTATCTATCCCATCAGTGCAGCGGGCGGCTTTATGTTGGGAGGGGTATTGGGCTCCGGCAAACCGGTGGAAGTTTTTATGAGCAAGCCCATTGTGCTGGCGGCATTGGTCATTTCAATTATCGTGCTGGTACCAGCCTGTTACTACCTGGCAAGATGGATGTGTAAATATAGTTTCGGAAAACACCTTGATGCATTGAAGGAAAACATCCGTGAACTGGAAGAAGAAAAATAGTTTTATCATGCTGTAATTTTCACTTTACCACTAACACTAATAAATAAAAACATCATGAAAACAAATACGGAGACCACTCCAACAGCTAAAAACGTTAATAAACCAGCCTATGTAATTTTTGTACTGGCAGGCATTTATTTTCTGGTTGTAAAAGACTTTTCGCAGGCCAGCATTTTCTGGGGATTAGCATTGGTATTTGACCCGTTCAATATCAATACTCCATTTGGTAAAAGGCCAATGTACCAGCAAGCCTGGCTATTGATTCACCTGGTTATTACTTTTGCATTGTTTGCGTTAATGATTTGGGTAAAATAATGTTGCAGCATTCAACACTCTTATGTTTCTGCCTATTGAATAAACAGGTTTATTTTGAATATGGAGTAGTCAGTAATTGGAAGCCGGAAGTTTAATCCATGATGGGTTCACCAATCCCGATTGACCATTGACCATTCACCATTGACCCTTCACGATTACCTTACCCAAATAATCCATCCTCCTACATCTCAAACTCCCAAACCGTCCGGTAGGTTCCGTATTTTTCTATATAGGTTAAAAATGAATTATAAAACGGATCGGCGCCGATGGTAGCGCTGTCGCCAATTACAAACAATTGTTCTTTAGCCCGGGTAATGGCCACATTCATTCTACGGTAATCTTTTAAAAAACCAATGTCCCCATCATCGTTGCTGCGTACAAGTGAAAGGAGAATGATTTCCTGCTCCTGCCCCTGGAAACTATCGATGGTGCTGATGCGCATTTCTTTTGGCAATGCATCTTTAGCCGCAGCCACCTGCCCGGCATAGGGAGAAATAAAAGCGGTTCGCCCGGGATCCAATGCTTCGGTCTCCGTAATTTTCTGCGCAATCCTTAACTCTCCTTCATTCTGCAAACTCATACCATTGCTCCCCTGTACTTCGTTATAACCGGAACCCGCAGTATCGATAAAAGTAATATGCGTTGCGATATTATTCAAATGCGGGGCGGTGTTCAATAACCCATCATAAAAATAACTGCCGGAGAAACCTGCAATGGCTTCCCGCATCCGGTATTGAACATTCAATAAAAAAACATTTTCCACGCCGGCAATAGCCTTTTCTAAAATGGATTGATTCAAACCAAACCTTGCCGCCTCATTGCTTAACACCGTTGGGGGCAATTGTAAATGATCGCCTGCCAGCACATATTTTTGAGCCAAAGGAAATATACACCAGGCCAGGGGTTCAATACATTGCCCGGCTTCATCCATCACCAGTGTGTGAAAAGTGAGGTGATTAATTTTTGAATCATACAATCCAATGGGTGTTCCTAAAATCACATCCGCACCGGTGTATAATTTCTCCTCATTATACGCCTGTATCTTTTTTATTTCGGTGCGTATATTTTTTACTTCTTTAAACAACAGGTTGCGTTGTTCTCTTTCGGCCTTGCCAAAACTTCTTTTGTATTTCAACGCCATTTTCCTAAACTGCTCGGCCCTTATCTTTAATTCTTTTATTTCTTTTTGCTGTTTGCTATTGGATAACCGGCCTTCCGGTGTATGCAAAAAAACAGTGCTGTCCACCTTACTGGTATTGCCTACCCGCAATACATTTACACCTGCTGTGATTAACCCTTTGGCAATATTATCCACCGCGGTATTGCTGGGCGCCGATACCAGTATCTTTTCATCCGCCCTTATTAATTGAATGATGGCTTCAATAAGCGTGGTGGTTTTTCCGGTGCCGGGCGGGCCGTGTACAATGGTGATGTTTTCATTTTGAGTGATGGCGGCTACCGCTTGCTGCTGGCTTTCATTGAGGTGTTGATTTTTAAATTGCAGTAATGGAAATTGCCGGCCGGATGAGCTTATCTTTTTTGGTGCATCATGATGTAGCTGCTCAAATAATCCGTACAATGGCTTGTTATTTTCCAAACCATTTAATGCCGCCTTCATAATGGTGGTAGTGCGCTGGTCGGGCGCCAGTTTTATACCCACCCCATCATCTTCAACCCAGTCCGGAAAATCCGGGGCAAATAGCCTGAACTCGCCCGCCCTGCCTTCCAAACTTATCAGTACACCTTTAACCGGTGGCTCGCCGGCATAAAAACATTCAATTGCGGCACCATCTTTAAACTGGTTGGTTTCGGCCGGAAAATTTAAGCGAAAGCTAATCTCGGGATAATCGGCATAGCCAAAATTTTTACGGGTAACTTTTATGGGATGCAATGCCAAACCCTCCGCCTTCAGCGATTTTAGCGTATGCTGCTGATCGAGGCTGTATCTTTTTACCTGCTCCTTTTCTTCCAGTTCGATGCATTGCAATAATTTTTTTATATGTGGATGAGTTGCTGACATGGCGTGAAAATACTACTGAGCAGGGCAATAAAAAAATATAAGGTGATTTGGTGAATGGGCAATGGTGAATGGTGAATAAATGTCGTTTACCTAAGCTTTACAAAGTCGCCGGCCACAGTAAGTTTCCATTTATTTTCTTTGGTAAATTTTAAAGCCCGGATGTGGCTCATCAAACACCTACGGAGTTACCTCTTTGTAGCATAAAGCATTAAAAGCATTTGCTCCGTAGGAGCATCCCCAATTAAGCGGGGCGTACCTACGGAACGCATGCACAGTTGCATTATTTACTACAAAGAGTCAGCTCCTACGGAGCTGGCTTTATTACATTCCTACATTCTTAAGTCGCTGCCTGTACCTAAGGGCGGTTATTCTTTTAATAAACGACATTAAATCGTCATCCGATAGCAATCAGATAGTTGAATGATTAATCGTTTATGGATAGTTACCAGGCAGTGAGCGGTAATTGATGTAAAGGAAATTGAACAGTGGCTGGTTATTGAATCAAAATTTATTGAGAAAAAAATTTCTGTACGCGGCTATGTCACCTGAACAATCCCGGGCGATCAATGAAAACGATATACCATGGCAATGCCACCGCCCTTATTTTGGTAGTAAGGCATTATCATCGTGTTCATCGGTTTATCCTTGAATAGTTTTCTTTTGATGGCCGGGTAAATCCAGTACGCCAGTTTGGTAGAGGCGATGCCCACACCTGCACCGGCCAGTACATCACTCATCCAATGGCGGTTATTGTACATGCGCAAAGCGCCTGTGGCCCCCGCCGCCAAATACCCTGCAACGCCGTACCATGGTGATATATCTTTATACTCTTGGCGAAGAAATTCTGCCGACGCAAAGGCTTCCGCAGTATGGCCCGAAGGAAATGAATAATAGTCGGTACCGTCCGGCCTGAGTTCATGCGATAATTTTTTGATACCAAAAACCGTGCTGGTAACAAAAACGTTTGACAATACAAACAACATGCTCCTGTCCCTGAAATTATTCTTCCCTTTTATGCCAAGAGCATTTAACCCATACACTGCTGCCGCCGGGGAATATAGCAGGTAGTTGTCGATCGTTGTTTTTTTGTGGGGGCGCTCCAACCATACTTCTTCTCTCAATTTGTTATTAAATGATTCAAGGCTATTTACTCCCAGCGAGGCCACGCCATAGGCAACCAATAATCCCGGTACAATGAACGACCTGGCACCAATGTTACTTTTAGCTGAAGTTGGGAGCCATTTGATGGGCACGGTTTCGTCTTTAGGATCGAAATGCTTTACACCGGAAGTATCTGTATTTTGAGCACTTAGGGTTCCAATTGGAACAATGGCAATAATTACCAGGATGTGTTTATTTAAAAACCGCATGTACTTTATTTTAACAATTTAAAAATTAATAAGGGTGACCAGTGTGCAGGATTAAAAAAGATGGTTTAAGGGTAACAACCAAATATATCAACGTGCAATGTTATAAAGGAATATGGTGGTTATATCATTTGCGTTCGTTATTTAACTCAAATTTTTATTTTTTATTGCTGCGGATAAACAAAACATGAAGACAAATCTTATTGCTTTTGTTCGTTTGAAAAAGCAGGAGCCGGGCCGCAGCAAGTAGCAAGGTTGTTGCCATAAAAATTGACGCCATTACCAAATAAATCAGATTCAGACAGTTACCTGGCAAACAAAAAATATTTTTTATCCCATACATGAATGAATTACCGAACTATACATTCATTGTTATCTTTTGATGGGTATCGATGATAGATTACATTTGCAGGTATTTATAACAGATCAGATAAATTTTACCCCCCATGAAAGTAGCTATCCTGGCAGTTGTATTCATTGCTGCGTCTTCATCATTGTTTTCACAGGAGAATAAAACATTCGAAATAAACTCCCTCATAGAGGCAACAGAATCATATAAGTCGGAATACCTGCATCCCTCTTTTAAAAATGGCAAAGTTATATTTATGGAAGGCGACCCGGTTGAAGCGAAACTGAATTTTAACCGCCTGTCAAACCAGCTATTTTTTCTAAGTCCAAAGGGCGACACCCTGGTACTTGCTCACCCCGAAACCACTTCGAAAGTGGTAATTGGCGCTGACACATTTTGTTTTTACCAAAACACCTTTCTCCAAAAAATAACCCATTACAAGGATGCTCCCCATCTCTTTTTTAAACAAATCATCCAGTTCGTAGGCAGCGAGAAAAAAGGGGCGTATGGAACCTATTCCGCGGTTACTTCCAATAATTCAAATTCTACTTATACAAATGATAACCAGATTACGGCGTATATGTCAGTGGATGAAAACCAGATTTATAAAGAAAGAACCGAATTTTATTTATCAGACAATTCCAATCATTTTCTTTCCGCCAAAAAATCCGGCTTCTACAGTATGTTCCCACAGTATGAAGACCAGTTAAAGACTTTCTTTAAGACGAACAAAATCAACTTCGATAAAACCGGTGACCTGCTGCAGGTTATCTTATATATCCATCATCTGAATGCCGGATCATCCGCTTCACAATAAGTCTCATTAAAATTGAAGCTATTGCAGTGGTACGTTATCTTCAAGATGGTGCCTGGTTGATAACACGAATTATATGCCCCGCAATGCTGCCGAATTATTTGCTGAATGCTTTCTCCTAATTCAACCGTCTCATCCGGCATCCCCTTCTGCTGCTTTCTTTCGGCGAAGAGACAAGGGAGTGGTATCTACCCAAATCTCTTTTATATATTCCAGGCATTCCGCTTTGGAGCCCTGCTTTCCGGCATCATTCCATCCAGGGGCATTCTCCCTGTCGGCGGGCCAGATGCTGTACTGTTCTTCGTGATTTACCACCACTTTGTAAACCGTGTTGTCTTCTCTTTCGTCCATGATTAAACGTATTAAATGGATAAATAATCAGAAAATTACTTCATTTACTCCGATATTTTTTTAGGCGTACCATTTTAAAGTATAGTGGTAAGAAATTCAGCAGCACTGGTCCATTTTAAATCAGGATAACGGCGGTTATCCAGCGTTTCATGCTGAACGCTGAACATATCATGTAGGTACTGACCACTTTGCCATGCTGGGTTAAGTTGAGTTTCTCCTTCGGGATGGGCGAAACGTTCCCGTTGGTTGTATTCCGCAAGCTGATCAACGGATCCCATGTGAATGAGGTTGAAAGCTGACTTTGTTATTTCACCGGCAATACTGGAAAACTCCCCCGGGCTTGCCTGGAAACTGGCGATGCATAGTCTCGGCGGCGTAGCGGCATCCAGGGCCGCCGCTGCAGTAAATGCCGCTGTTTCATCCATTGTAGTAAAGTCTAATTTCCAGTCAGGGGTGTCACCCCAGTAGCCCACGGTCTTTTTCTTTGCGTTCAGCACCGGTATATTGTAAGTAAGTATATCAGCAAAAGCTCCATTAAAAATGGAAGTGGCTGCAATGGAAGTAGTATGGAGGTATTGATGAAATTCCCTTCTCAAATCGAAGTTGCGATTTTCACCAGCCTTAAGGCGGGTAAAGTCCAGTGAATAGTCAGATGGTATAAAACGAAGTACCCCCGCTGCTATCGCCGAATCCAGCAACACTTTTTGCGTATCTACAATTACATCGCGTAATCCCTGCAATGCGGACACCACACAGGATACGCCTGTGCAGGCATTGGTAATCTCTGCCGTATTTAACATGTCTGCCATAAATATCTGTACACCTGCTGTTTCCAGCTTCTTTAATTTCTCCGGATCGCTGCCATGGCGAACCACCGCCCGAACTTCCGCTCCTCTTTCCAATAAGGCTTTAATAATTCGCTCACCGAGATTGCCCGAACCGCCTGCTACTAATACTGATTGTTGCATTTTGTGTTTTTAGTTGATGATTGTTAAATTGTGAGGAAGGTTAATCTGATAATACAATCTTACCCGGCTTTTGTTTTGATGATCCCTGTTGGCGCTCTCACTGTCTGCTGCAGGAATTTGGGGTGGAGCGTGAAAAAAAAATTGGAGACTATTTATTGTAACAACCGGAAAATAGTGATGCCCATAATCATTATCAATATGGATGTATAGATCAGCTTGTTATATTTTGCCAGCCAGTTGGGAAGGTAAATGTCAAAATTCTCTTTGGCCGACCTGGAGTATTTGCGTGCCAGTACTGTTAAGGGGCAGAAAAATTTAAACAGGAGCAAGGTGATTCCTTCCAGGATAAATAACCCGTAGCCAATCCATAGCCACTTGTCCAGCTTATTTACCAGCACAGCATACAACATGTAAAAAATAACGACATTAAAAAATAGCCATACCAGTGTATGAATGATTTTGATAATCGTCAATTTCGTTTCGTTGCGCATATTACCCGGATCGGAAATATTTGAAATTTATAAGAGATGATTACAACACGAATAACCAACAATGCCTGTTTATATAAACGTATGACTGACACCTTTGTTTCTTTCCGGGATTACCGGTTGAATGCAACTGCCTGCATACTTTCACTTCTGCACAATAGATTTTAAGGTTCCTGGAAACCTATTAATTTCATTGTGACTGCTCCAATAACGGATGCCAATACTACCAGCAGCCACCACCTGCTTTGTTTTGCTTTTGCATCCAGGTTTTTGCTTTTACTGATTTCGTAGAAACTCCACAACATGATTACCACCAGCACAACGCCGCTCAGGGCTACGATTACTTTATTGGTAACCGTAAAAACACAAACCATTAACCCCAGCGTAAACAATACAAATACCATCACATACTTTTCTAAAAATCTTTCCGGCTCTTTTGTTTTAACCGGGCTTATTTGATTTAGCCTTTCCTCGAGCCGGTCATAATCTTCCACCTGCGCAGGAATACCGATTAAGTCTGTACTGTCTTTCCCCCTGATTAAAAAACTTCCATTTTCATTTTTTACAATTTCCACTATCTCATTGAAATAAATGGATATTTCCGGCGTGTTCAGTTGCTCCCTGGTGACCAGGTTGCTGGTCAATGTGAGCAGGTAACTTTCCATTAATTCCGTTTGCCTCGCCACTCCACGGTAAAGGCCAAAGCCAGCCAATGCAATCAATGGAATCACCACCGGCATTACATTGATTGCTGATTCCGGGTCTTTTATATTAACGATACTGATTATAATTCCGGCGGAAACCGCAACGAGCATAATAGGTGATGCCCTGATAAGCAGTTGCTTTCTTATTTCTTTGAACCCGGCTGGTTTGATCTTAAATTGCTGCATGGTGGTGTTATGCTTATTACTAAAGTGATGTATTTTAGGAAGGAGGCAACACTCCCATCCCCCTACAAATGTTGGTTTGAAAATAGGAACTACAAGATAATAACTTAATGCTATACTTGTCAAAAGGTGCATACCAAATCTGATGGCTATCGGATGTCGCCCCGGGGTTAAAGGTTGCCAACCTTTTTGAAAATAAATGCCTGCTAATAGGGTTCTTCCGAAAGGTTGGCAACCTTATGCAATTATTGGGTAGTATCGCCACCAGGCCCAAAAAAAATAAAAAAGGGAACCTCATCCAAAGAGATTCCCGTGTAAGATGGATAGTGGAAGTGCGTTAGAGCGCTTTCAAGGCCTGTATCCGGTCCCAGCGTTGCTTCATGCCTTCGTTGGCGAGCTCCAGGAATTCGGTGGCTTTTTCGGGGTAATTATTTTTGATGGTGGCGAAACGGTTTTCGTGGTACAGGAAGTCCTCCAATGGAATGCTGGGGTCCTTGCTGTCCAGTACAAAACGCTTGCCCTGCTCTTTCAATGGATTGTAACGGAACAGCGGCCAGTAACCGGATTTTACCGCATTGGTTTGCTGATCCAGGCCATGGCACAAATCGTAGCCGTGGGCTATACAATGGCTGTACGCAATAATGATGGACGGCCCGGGAAATGCCTCGGCTTCCAGGATGGTTTTGAGTGCATGCACATCATTTGCTCCCATGGATATTTCGGCTACAAAAGCGGTACCGTGGGCAATGGCCTGCATGGCCAAATCCTTCTTACCGGTCGTTTTGCCTTTCATGCTGTACTTGGCACTGGCGCCAATCGGGGTACTCTTTGATTTTTGTCCGCCGGTATTGGAATACACTTCGGTATCCAGCACCAGTATATTCACGTTTTCGCCGGTAGATAATACATGATCGAGCCCGCTGAAACCAATATCATAAGCCCAGCCATCGCCGCCCACAATCCACATGGATTTGTGTTCGAGGAATTCCGCAACCTGATACAATAACCTGGCTGCCGGTTTTTCAATTCCTTTTAAAATAGTTTTAAGCGCATTTACATTTACCCTTTGCTGAATTACTTCCGCTTCGGTGGCTTCCACATTGTTCATGATGGCATCTGCCAGTTCGGTACCTACTTCATCCCGCAGGCCTTTCAGCAGGGAGATGCCATAGTTGCGTTTCATGTCGGTGGCCAATTTAATACCCAGGCCAAACTCCGCATTGTCTTCAAAGAGCGAGTTGGCCCATGCCGGCCCGAGGCCCTGTGCATTCTTGCTCCATGGCGTTGTGGGCAGGTTGCCGCCGAATATGCTGGAGCAACCGGTGGCATTGGCTACAATCATCCGGTCGCCAAATAACTGGGTGAGCAATTTTAAGTACGGTGTTTCGCCGCAACCACTGCAGGCACCTGAAAATTCGAAGAGTGGTTCCAGCATTTGTGAGCCTTTTACCGTGCCGCGGTTGATCCTCGTTCTGTCGATATCCGGCAGGGAAATAAAGAAATCCCAGTTTTGCTTTTCAGTGGTTTTCAATGGCAGTACATCCTGCATGTTGATGGCTTTATGGCCGGGTTCGGTTTTGCTTTCTATCGGGCAAACTTCCACGCAAAGGTTACAACCGGTGCAGTCTTCCACGGCAACCTGCAAAGTGTAGGATTCGGAGTCTTTAAAAAATTCCTTTCCGATCGGTGCCGTGTGTTTGAAGAAGTCGGGGGCATCCACGAGTAAATCATTGCTGTACACTTTTGGCCGGATGGCTGCGTGCGGACAAACAAAGAAACACTTGCCACATTGTGAGCAGAGGCTGGCGTCCCAAACGGGTACCTGTTCCGCAATATTTCTTTTTTCGTATTTGGTAGTGGCGGATGGATAAGCACCATCTGCAGGGAAAACGCTTACGGGTAAATCATCCCCTTCGCCGGCAATTATTTTTGCCAACACCTGCTGCACAAAATCGGGGGCATCGCCGTAAATGGCAGGCTCAATTTCTTTGGTACCAACAGCATATTGGGAGTAGTCGATCAATGATAAATTTTCGAGTGTTTTATCCACCGCGTCAAAATTCTTTTGTACTACCTGTTCGCCTTTGCGTCCATAGGATTTGCGGATGGCGGCTTTAATGGCACCGATAGCTTGCTCCCTGGGCATTACATTAGAGATGGCGAAAAAGCAGGTTTGCAAAATAGAATTGATGCGTGAACCCATGCCGGTTTCTTTGGCTACTTTAGAAGCATTGATCACATAAAGCTTCAACTGCTTTTCCTTGATTTCTTCCTGGATGGTGCGGGGCAGGTTGTGCCATACTGCTTCGTTGGCAAAGGGTGCATTTAGTAAGAAGGTAGCGCCATGCTGCGCATCTTTCAGGATATCATATTTCTCTAAATATTGAAAATGATGACAGGCGATAAAGTTGGCCGAGTTGATTAAGTAAGTAGATTGAATGGGCTTTTCGCTAAAGCGCAAATGCGATACCGTTAGCGAGCCGGACTTTTTGGAATCATATACAAAATAACCCTGCAGGTGCATGTCTGTTACATCACCCATAATTTTAATGGTGTTCTTATTGGCGCTTACGGTACCATCGGCGCCGAGGCCAAAGAAAAGTCCGCGGAACTGGTGCTGGTCTTCCAGCGAAAATGTTTTATCGTATAATAAACTGGTAAGGGTAACGTCATCATTTATCCCTACGGTGAACCCTTTTTTAGGCTGGTCCTTTTCCAGTTCCTCAAATACTGCTTTTACCATACCCGGGTTAAACTCCTTACTGGCCAGTCCGTAGCGGCCACCAATTACGGTTGGCATGGGATGTTCCCAACCGGCATGCAGAGCGTTGATCACATCCATAAACAATGGTTCGCCGATGGCGCCGGTTTCTTTACAACGATCCAGCACGGCAATCTTTTTAACCGTAGCAGGCAATACATTGATAAAATGCTTTACAGAAAAAGGGCGGTATAAATGCACCTGCAGATAGCCGGTTTTTTCTCCCTTGCTATTGAGGTAATCCACCGTTTCATGTACAGCACCTGCGCCGGAACCCATGATGATGATGATGCGATCTGCTTCGGCATGGCCGTAATATTCAAATAGTTTATAGGCACGGCCAGTCAGTTGTTCAAATTGTTGCATGGTGGCTTCTACTATACCCGGCACTTTCCAGTGGTATTCGTTACAGGCTTCCCTGCTCTGGAAATATACGTCGGGGTTTTGAGCCGTACCACGGATAAAGGGATTTTCGGGGTTCAATGCACGGTGACGATGGCGGGCCACATCATTCACATCAATCATCTGTTTTATGATTTCATCGGGAATAACGGTCACTTCATTGAGCTCGTGCGAAGTACGGAAGCCATCAAAAATATTGAGGAACGGAATGCTGGAACGCAGCGTGGCAGCCGTGGCAATCATTGCCATATCGTGCGCCTCCTGTACATTGTTGCCAAACAACATGGCAAAACCGGTAGAGCGAACGGCCATCACATCACTGTGATCGCCAAAGATGGACAACGCATGGGTGGCCAGTGCCCGGGCGGCAATATGAAAAACCGTGGGAGTAAGCTCCCCGGCAATTTTATACATGTTGGGGATCATCAGCAGCAATCCCTGTGAGCAGGTAAAAGTAGAAGCCAGTGCACCGCCCTGCAATGCACCGTGGATAGCACCCGCAGCGCCGGCTTCACTTTGCATTTCAATTATTTTAGGTACTTCCCCAAAAATATTTTCCTTGTTATCGCTGCTCCATTCGTCGGCCCATTCTCCCATATTGGAAGAGGGTGTGATGGGATAGATAGCGCACACTTCACTTGTTTTGTAGGCGATTCTTACCGCAGCTTCGTTGCCATCCATGATGGTAAAAGCGGAAGCTTTTTTTGAGGTAACGCCTTCGGTCTTGCTTTGCGCAATGGCATTTTCCATGAGTTGGGTTTTTAGATAAAATTTGAGACCGCCAAATTACTGTTTAATGGTTTTTAAAAATGTGATGAATATCATTGCGGGAAATGATTTAGGGATTGGGTTGGATGAATTTGGGTTGATATCGCTTGTTTCGCAAAAAGCAGATGGGGGTTTTAAATGTACCCGACGCAAATAGGTTAATGAGTGTCAACTTAATATTTTACCAAGCCTTAAGGAACGTGATATTACCAACTCCATTTGAGCTACCGCTTTGTAATAAATGATGAACAGATGTATGTGTGCCGTAGGTACACCTCATTTGTGCAGGGCTGCTCCTAAGGAGCAAATGCTTTTAATGCTTTATGCTACAAAGAGGTAACTCCTACGGAGTTTGATAAGCGACAATTGGGATTATTGTGCCCGTAATCATTGATTTTGCGCTTAAGCCCAATAAGGTTAACTGTGAATAGCCGGAGGGCAACCCATGGCACGGTAAATAAATAAAGTGACCCAGCCAACACGGTATTTAACCGAAACTCCATTCAATAATTGACTGATTATTTTTTGATTTGGGTATAGCACTATTGGAATGGTAGTAATAACAAGGCGGCACCGGACGGAGTCCGGCGCCTGTAATCTGTAGCTTTCTTGTTTTGCAAAAAGCAGGTGGCGATTTTAAACGCACCCCACCCCAACGGGGTTTAATGTGAATAGCCGTGGGTGCAACCCATGGTAAATAAATAAAGTGAACCAGAACCCCGGATGGGGTTCAATTTTTGGTTGCACGATGATTATAAAATATACAATGCATTCTTTTTATGACCGGCATAAAAGCTATGATTGGGATTCAGTGTCCGCCTGGGCGGATCCCTTCAACAACTAATATCTATTGATCAATCCGCATTTTATAAAAAGACCTCCATACAAAGATCAACGCCACAGCAAGGAAAACCAATCCAACATAAGGCGCAAAATCCCTGAATCCTTTTGATATGGATATTTCCATCGCCAATAACCCAAACAGCGTGGTGAACTTGATGATTGGATTTAAAGCAACGGAGGAAGTATCCTTAAACGGATCACCCACGGTATCACCTACCACGGTGGCATCATGCAGGGGAGTTCCTTTTTCTTTCAGGTCAACTTCCACAATCTTTTTTGCATTGTCCCAGGCACCGCCCGCATTGGCCATAAAAACAGCCTGGAACAAACCGAACACTGCAATGGCCAATAAATAACTTACAAATAATGACACTGCATTTTCACCACCTACACCTGAAGGAGATGATAAAAATGCAATGGCCAGGGCGAAACAAAAAACAGCGACAAAAATATTGAACATCCCTTTTTGTGCATATTGTGTACAAATTTTCACCACTTCTTTCGACATTTGCAGGTCTGCCTTTTTAGGCGCATCCGGGTCGAGGTTGATATGATCTTTTATATACTTCACCGCCCTGTAAGCACCTGTGGTTACTGCCTGCAGGGATGCACCGGTAAACCAATAGATCACGGCGCCGCCCAAAATAACCCCCAGGATGGTGTATGGATTTAAGAGATTCAATATTTTTTCCGGTTCAATGTGCAGGGTGGTTTTAATCATCAGTATTAATGAAAAAATCATGGTGGTAGCCCCGGCCACTGCGGTACCAATCAATACCGGCTTAGCGGTTGCTTTAAAGGTATTTCCTGCCTCATCATTTTTTTCGAGGTAATATTTTGCTTTTTCCCAATCAGGTGTAAATCCAAAATCCATTTCAATTTCTGAATCTATATTGGGCACTTCCTCTATCAACGACAACTCATAAATGGATTGTGCATTATCCGTAACCGGTCCATAGCTGTCTACCGCAATGGTTACAGGCCCCATGCCCAACATGCCAAATGCAACCAGGCCAAATGCAAAAATGGAGGGATACACCATTATCTCATGTAATCCCAATGTGCTGATAAAATAAGCACAAAACATCAACACGAAAAAAACCAACCCTTTCCAGAAAGCAGAAAAATTACCGGCTACTAACCCGGATAGCAAAACCAGTGAAGCACCGCCTTCCCTGCCGGCCCTTACTATTTCCTTTACATGAATCGATTTAGGCGAGGTAAATATTTTGGTGAACTCCGGTATCAATGCCGCCCCTATTGTACCGCAACTGATAATACTGGACAATATCCACCACATATTGGTATTGCCGTTTAAATCGGGGATCAATACCCGGCTAATCATAAAAGTAACGATGATGGAAAGGATAGAAGTGATCCAGATAAGATTGGTGAGCGGCCTTTCAAAATCGATGTCTTCTTTTTTACTGTATAAAGCGTTGCTGATAAAATTATTGATCCAGAACGAAAAAACAGACGTGATCACCATCAGTATCCGCATTGCGAATATCCATACCAGTAATTCGGTTTGTATACCGGCACCGGTAACCGCCAAAAGGATAAATGTGATTAATGCAACACCGGTTACACCATAGGTTTCAAAACCATCCGCAGTAGGACCCACAGAGTCGCCTGCATTATCACCGGTACAATCTGCTATTACCCCGGGATTGCGGGGATCATCCTCACCAATTTTAAAAACCACTTTCATCAGGTCGGAGCCAATATCTGCAATTTTTGTAAAAATGCCGCCGGCAATTCTCAACACCGAAGCGCCCAGTGATTCACCAATGGCAAAGCCGATAAAACAGGCGCCTGCCAGGTTGCCCGGCATTAACAACAATATAATCAGCATCATCAGCAGCTCCACACAAATTAACACCACACCAATACTCATTCCTGAATTCAACGGAATTCTTAACAGGTTGAGTGGCTTTTTTTGTAAGGATGCAAAGGCCATCCTGGCATTGGCCAAAGTATTCATCCGGATACCAAAAGCTGCAACAGCATAAGAACCAAGCACACCAATGATTGTCCAGGTAATAATTAAGAGTACACCGCCAACTCCAAAAAGTGCATGGCCCTCCTGGGTTTTGGCCAGGAAACCAAAATAACCGGTTACCACGGTACCGATAAAAATAAACAGCATCGCAAGCAGTTTGCCCTGTTGTTTTAGATAAGTGCTACAGGTTTGAAAAATAATTTCAGCAATGTCGAGCATGCTTTTATGTGCCGGTAGTTTTCTTATTTTCAGGTAATGATATAATCCAAAAGCGAGGCCCAACAGCGTAACTAAAAATCCCCAGTACAAGGTCGGGTTGGAATGAATGGCATCGGGGATCTTTAAATCGGCTTCGCCGGCATAAACAAAAAATGGAGTTACCAGGCTAAGCAGCCAAATACCGGTCTTTTTCATGATATGTAGATTTTGAATTTCATATAGAAGGCAGAAAGGATACAGATCAACTTATAAAGCTATTTTGTATTCATTGGAAAAATTGTAGCATGCAAAATTAGTTTAGAATGTGAGGCAGTGTTTTAAAAAACGACTGATTGATATCAAGGTAGCTTGAGATTCTAATCATTATTTTCTTCGGTATTTGAACTTTTGGAATGGGCACAAGTGTTGGGAACTGACCCCATAGGGTAGCCGTTGTTGGCCAAAGGCACATCGACCGGGGTTGCAGGCTCCCAATCTTTACTTTTATCGCCAGCGCTGTTGTAAACTCAAAACAAAATTTAAATGCCAAGCCGCAGCTATTGGTCGGAGACACAGAGCGGCTTGCCGGAAAGGGAGGCTTTCCTGGCATTGAAAAAGTCAGTTTAACTGAAGTAAGCAGGCATTACTGCAATGAAGCAACATCAATTATATCTTACCACCCAATCCCATAATCTTCCCCGTTATTAGAACTGCCACCCCAGAATGAACCATGTTTCCAATCGAAATAGATGGCGTTGATGGGACCGCTGGTGCGCTCACCAAAGCTCAGGGTGTAGCCCATTTTTATTAGTTCGTTGCGAATGCTGTCGGGTGTTTTACTGCCTAGCAAAAGATTACCTGGCTTTGGCAAACGATCTGGAATTTTTGAACCGCCAAGGGAGAGCCACAACTGGTTGCTGTTGATATTCGGCGCTTCGCATGCCTGCTGTACCGTCATATTAAATTCTACCATGTTTAAAAAAAACTGCAACAGGTTTTGATCCTGTGTATCGCCGCCTTGCACTGCAAAGGATAAAAAGGGTTTACCTTCTTTCAATGCAAGTGTTGGTGTGAGTGTCACTCTTGGCCGCTTGCCCGGTGCAACCACATTAAATGGATTGATGGCGCTGTCCAGTACAAAGCTTTGCATGCGCTGGCTCATGCCAATACCCGTATTACCGGCAATACAGGCGGGCAGCCAGCCACCGCTGGGTGTAATGGACACTACCCATCCTTCCTTATCGGCTGCTTCTACGGAAGTAGTGCCCCGCCATAAACGATCCTTGTAGACAGCTCCCTCCAAACCCTGTCCGATCGGGTCATCCGGGCGGGCTCCCGCGGGGAGGGAGGCTTCGCTGCCCCACAATGCCGACTCCAACGATGCAATGTCCTGATCCCTGTTTTGGGGTGTATTGTGTAGTGTATTTTGATCATGCTTTGGAATGGCACTGCCTTCTTTATTGGCAGTATCGGTAAAGGCTGCATGCACTTTTAATAATGACAGCCAGGGGTTATGTTTTCCTTCAAAAGGATAGGGGTCTCCGGGAGCAATGGTTGCATCATTTTTATCCATCCTTACCTGGGAAGCCCGCTGTTTTGCATAGTCTTTACTCAATAAACCTTTCATCGGTTCTGCCGGTGGAAAGTTGGGATCGCCATAATAAAAATCCCGGTCTGCAAAAGCGAGGTTCATTGCCTGGTAAATGGTATGGATATATTGGGTGCTGTTGTAGCCCATCTTTTTCAGATCAAAATTTTCCAGGATGTTTAAAGATTGGAGCAGCATCGGTCCCTGGGTCCATTGTTGCAGTTTATAAACATCAATACCCTTATAATTTACCTGCATGGGTGATTCTTCTATTGGCTTCCATTTGGCGAGGTCCTCCATGGTGATCAATCCACCCTGTTCTTTAGCGCCCCTTACAAATTCCTTTGCAATATCGCCTTTATAAAACCGGTCATAAGCGGCCATAATCGATTCCTTTCTGCTCTTGTGTTGCTTCAATGCCGTTTGCTCGGCTTCCACCATTTTCGTAAGCGTTGCCAGCAGGTCTTTTTGTACAAATATTTCTCCCGCTTCCGGGGCTTCTCTTTTTTCACCGGTATGTGGCAATAGTACTTTTTTGCTGTATGGCCATTGTTTAATCAGTTCTTTACCTCTTTCCATGCTATTAGCGGTTTGGGCATCAATGGGATAACCTGCAGCCAGTTGCATGGCCGGCGCCAATACTTCCTTTAAACTCATGGTACCATATTGCGACAGCATATAACAGATACCTCCGGCGGTGCCGGGTGTGGTAGCGGCCAGGGGCCCGTATTCCGGTGGAAAATTGTACCCCTTGCTTTTAAAAAAATCAGCCGTTGCGCCGGTAGGTGCTACGCCCATTGCATTGATGGCGATTACCTTTTTGGTTCTTGGATTGTAGATCAGTGCCTGTGTTTCGCCACCCCAACTCAATACATCCCACATGGTACAGGTAGCTGCCAGCATAGCACAGG
>JANPIJ010000121.1:0-10711 GCA_031424955.1 Ferruginibacter sp.
CGATCCTCCGGCAGCAACACCAAATGACAATGATTTTTCTCAGGAACAAGAGCCTGCACCAGTACAAAAGCCAATACTTCCCAATGCGGGCAAGCTATTGATGGATGCTACTGTAGCCCCGCAAAACATTACCTACCCAACCGATTTAAAACTGCTGAATGCTGCACGGCAAAAAAGTGAAGCAATCATTGATAAGCTTTACATCAAAGCACTTCATGGCCAGGTAAAGGTTAGAACCTACCGACAACTTGCGCAAAAGGATTTTTTGAATACCGCTAAAAAGAGAGCTAAATCCAGCAAAGTTATCTATCGGGCTAATGGTAGCCAGTTGCGTTATTTAAAAAGAAACCTGCAACACATTGCTGAACTGCTGCAAGTGTATGAAGCAAGTGATGTGGCGGTTCCTTTAAAACAAAAGGATATTAATTATTTGCAAACCATACGGTTGGTGTATGACCAGCAATATACCATGCATACCACCCGTACCCACAGCATTGAAAACAGAATTGTAAATATTCACCAGCCACATGTACGACCTATTGTTCGTAGAAAAGATGGAAAAAAGGTAGAGTTTGGCAGCAAGCTACAGGCATCGTTGGTCAATGGATTTATGGTTATTGAAAACCTGTCTTGGAACAACTTTAACGAAAGCCAGTATCTAATGCATACCGTAGATGCTTACCGAACCAGGTTTGGCTTTTATCCGGCAGAGGTACTGGCGGATAAAATTTATTGCACCCGGGAAAATCGACGAAGGCTCAAAGAACTCAGCATACAGCTACGATCCAAACCATTGGGTCGTCCTTCCAAAGAGGCATTGTCAAATCCTGTAAGTCCTGGGGAGCGAAATCCAATAGAAGGCAAATTTAGCCAGGCTAAGGTGGGGTATGGTTTAGAATGCATCAAAGCTAAACTCAAAGCCACCAGCGAATCTTGGATAGCTACAATTACTTTGGTGCTCAACCTCGTTAATTTAACGAGGCTGGGACTTGCGTCCCTATACTCGAGTATCTTAAAATTTGAATTTTGCTATTTTGGCAGAAGAAAATTCATACTGAGTTTATGAGCAGGCCCTAAATATGCCTGAACGATTTAATCAGTTGAGTTTCCTGCACTGAAAACGCCACATCCAATTGTCCAGTACCAGTAACCCCAATATCGCTTTTGAAGTTGCGAAACTCCTGTTGAAGTTTTCATGAATTATTTCCATTCAACCGTTTTACTAAATCGCATGTATTATACTTTGGAGAATATTCAACAAGCATATGGATATGATCTCTGCTTACAATTCGTTTCAATATTGTAACGGTTCTCTGTCAGATATGTGAATTAGGATATGTTGACAACGTTTCTGCACATATCCAAGCCCCTACATTGTAACGGCACTTCGTTACACAAACAATTTGAACAGTCATTCTTAATACTGTGTGACTTCTGTTAGATTGCATAATCGAGCAAACTTTCCTACTGAAAAAAAAATCTATAGTCACAAATTATAAAAATGGTTTGTATTTCTGACTAAATAGCATTCTAAATAACAATTTATTGCCTGGGTTAGGATTATAAAAATTGATTTTATAGTCGATACTTTAAGTTGTATTTCTAACACCTTATATTTAATCAGGCTTTTACCATTTGTTTAGTTCTAATTAAAAAGCAAACATAATAGTCATGAGCCCCTATTTTAGGTTAGCTTCACAACTGCTTTTTGATGGTGAAATAAAATGTACTGCCTTCTCCCGGTTTGGACTCTACCCAAATTGTACCGCCATGTTTTTCAACGATCTTTTTGCAAATTGTAAGTCCGATACCTGTGCCGGAATATTCATCTTTCAGGTGAAGCCGTTGAAAAAGTATAAAGATTCTTTCGTAGTGAACCGGGTCGATGCCAATTCCATTATCACTTACACTGAATGTAAAATAACTTTTGTCTTCGGAGTAATTAATATGTATAAGGGCCTTTGGTGCATTTTTATATTTGATGGCATTTCCAACCAGGTTTTGAAACAATTGCGCCATCTGCGATTTATTGGCCATTACAGCTGGTAAAACAGGATACGATATTTCAGGCATTTCTCCTTCTTCCTGTTTTGCAAAAATACCCGCTACATCCTGCACCACTTTATTCACATCTGTATTTACAAATTCATCTTTGTTGGTACCCACCCTTGAATATTCCAGCAAATCCATGATCAACTGCTTCATTCTTTGTGCCCCTTCTATTGCAAAGCCAATGTATTGGCTGGCCCTCTCATCTAACCGCTCCTGGTAATTCCTTTTTAACAGGTCCATAAAACTGCTCACCATGCGCAGTGGCTCCTGCAAATCGTGCGATGCAACGTATGCAAATCTTTCCAGCTCCGTATTGGATAATGCCAGTTCTTTTGCCCTTTCCTGCAGGTGTTTATTTAATATTAACAACTCCTCCCCGGCCAGTTTTCTATCGGATATGTCACGTTCCATAGCCATAAAACCGGTCAATTGATTCTGCTCATTCAACATGGGCACCATTTCAATATCCACCCAATATTTTTTCCCCGATTTATTGTAATTGACCAATTCCACCTTAAACCCTTTCTTATTTTCTATGCATTTACGCATATACTTTACTGTCTCCTGGTCCGTTTCGGGGCCCTGCAAAAAATCACCCGTTCTTTTGCCGATTACTTCTTCAGCAGTATATTGTGTAGTTCTTTCAAAACCCTTATTCACCCATTGTATATACCCTTCTTCATCCATTAAAACCACGGCATTAATGGTCAGGCTTGCAATCATTGCCAGTTTCCTGTTTTCTTCTTCTACTTTTTTCCGGTCGGTGATATCAATACCCGTTCCCATGATACAGTTTTTACCCTCATACACCACTGACAGTGAATTAATAAAAAACAGTATCTTCTTCCCCGCCCTGGTAAAGAGCAACACTTCCACACCTTCCATTTTTTGTCCCGTGAGAACGGATTCAATCCTGTGCTTTAAGTGGAGCTGATCAGCGGAATCATAAAAATCAAGCGGATGCATGGTTTTTATTTCCTGCGCACTATACCCCGACACGGTTTCAAAATTCTTATTCCAGCGAATAAATTGCCCCGATTGGTCGTAGAGATAAAAAATACCCGGCAGGCTGTTGATGATTGAATCTGACAGTTCTTTCTCTTTATGTAATTGTTCTTCAGCCTTTATTTTATCCGTGATATTTTCTTTTACCGCCACAAAATTGGTGATACTGCCCTCATCATCAATAATGGGAGAAATAGTGGCCGACTCCCAATATAATTCACCATTCTTTTTTTGGTTACAAAAAATTCCATTCCATTCATGAGCGGCTGTAATATTTTGCCAAAGTTGTTCATGCACTTTTGGATCAGTTAGCCCGGATTGAAGTATCCTTGGATTTTTGCCCAATGACTCGTTAAAACTATATCCCGAAATTTTTGAAAATGCCGGGTTTACATATTCAATATTTCCTTTAACATCTGTAATTACAATGGAGGCAGAACTTTGTTCCACAGCAGTAGAAAGCTTTCTTAATCGTTCTTCCGCCAGTTTCCTTTTTTTCTCTGTGGAAATAATTTCCAATGCATAACCAATATTACCAGTTACTTCCTCCATTAACTGTATTTCGGAAGGTATAAAAAAGAAAGCGGATGATGCATAGATGGTAAAAGCACCAATCACTTTTCCTTCAACAAAAATCGGAATAGAAACGGAGGACCGGTACCCTCTCTCCAATTGTTCTGAGCGCCAGGTAACCATGGCAGGGTCGTGTTCAATATCATTGCAATACACGCACTTCTTTTCACGGATGGCTTTGCCCGTGGGCCCGAAGCCTTCCGGAATTTCTTTGGCAGAGATGGATGTAATAGCTGAAAGATAGCCGTTTTCAAAACCAGCCCAACTTGTGGGCTTTACCACCTCACTGGCATCATCCAGCAATCCGATCCATGCCATCCGGAACTTTCCATATTTTACTGCAATACTGCAAACTTCCGAAAAAATATCCTCCTGGCTTTTTGATCGTAGCATCAGCTGGTTAACCTGGCTGATAAATTCATAAAGGCGGGTGGCTTTAATGACCTTCAGTTCCGACTGCTTGCGATGGGTAATATCCTGCACTATACCGTTTAGCTGGGATGGATTCCCACTATCATCCAATATCAACTCACCGGCTTCGGCCCAGATGGTATGCGGTGTATTATCCGGCCAGCGAATATCCAATTCAAATGGTGATGGTTTGGCACCGTTTAACACAGTAAAAACGGATTCCTCTATTATTGTAATCCCTTCTGCCGGAAGAGCTTTCTCAATCACCTCCCCCAGCGATACCGACAGGTTGTCCCTGGCTACGCCAAATATGTTGTACATCTCATCAGACCATTCAAATTTTTTGGTTTTTATATGCCAGGTCCAGCTACCTACATGTGCATAATGCTGTGCCTTTCTTAAACCTTCTACGGCATTTTTAATCAGCCGTTCGGCCAGCTTTATTTCTGAAATATCTGTGATTGATCCAACAAAGCCAATCATTTCACCAGCATGGTTGTACTCGGCCCTGGCCTGGCCAATCACCCATGTGATAAAACCATTGAGCCTCTGCAACCGATATTCTGATTTGAAATTGACTTTTTCAAAATCGTGAGAATACCATTTGTTAAGTACACGATCCTTGTCGTCCGGGTGAATGGCATTCAACCATCCCGTGCCCATTGCCTCGTCGGCTGTTAAACCAGAGAGTACACACCACCTTTCATTAACATAGAGACAATCCCCTTTAAGATTGGTACGAAAAATTCCAACAGGGGAAACCTTCGCCAGGTTTTGAAACAACTGGTTACTTTTAAACAACTCGTCTTCAATTTTTTTACTGGCCGTGATATCCCTTCCCACACCGAATATTTCCTCCTCCATCGGGTAAGCAAATGAGTTCCAAGAAATCCATTTCCAGGTGCCATCCTTACACAGGCACCTGTTTTCTATGTGGGTAACATTCTCCTCTTTTTCAAGACCAGATCCAGGGTTTTGAGATCGCTCCCTGTCATCGGGATGAACAAATTCAATCCATGGCCGGGCAAGTAACTCATCCATAGTCCAACCTAAAATTTTGGTCCATGCAGGATTTACCACTTTAAAATACCCGTCTAAGCCGGCTATGCAAAGCAGGTCGACCGAATGATTGAAAATTTTATCACTGGCCCTCAGCTTCTTTTCCGCTTCCTTTCGTTCCGATAGATTCCTGATCACCATTTCAATTGCCGGACTCCCTTTAAAGTTAAAAAGATTCGCCACTACTTCCACATCAATTGTATTTCCATTAGCCTGGATAATCTTTTCTTCCCGAAAAAAATTGCTGTTTCCCGAATCCATCAAAGCGGTAAGCCATTCATCTGCCAGTTGATAGTAATCGGGGTGAAAAAGATCGGAGAATTTCTTACCCATCAGGTCATCATTGCCACTGCATTCAAAGAGCTTTAAAGCAGCAGGATTAGCGTACCGGATCAATCCATCCTGGTTAATGAGGATGGCATCGGCAGCCAGCTCAATCAGCGATCTGTATTTTTCACCGCTTTCATGGAGTGCCTGCTCCACTTTTTTCTCTTCTGTAATGTCTCTAAAAAAAATGGACAGACCTTTTGGAGAAGGATATAAATGATTTTCGAACCATCTGTCCGCATTCGGATAATATTCCTCGAGGTAATAATATTGCTGTTCAGATACTGCCTGCCGGCAGCTTTCAATCAATTGGTGATTTTTGCCTTCCGGGAATATTTCCCATATATTTTTACCAATCAGTTCTGACGGAGCCATATCAATTATTTCGCCGGCCCGCTGGTTCACATAAGTGTAACACCAATTATTGTCCAATGCCACAAAGGCATCTGTTATACGTTCAAAAATATGTGTTAGCTCCGCTGACTTTGTCGCTACCTTTTCTTCTAATCCTTCATTTAATTTGCGCAATTCATCCTCCAGCTTTTTCCGGTCGGATATATCTTTATGAACTGCTACATAGCCATCAATTGCACCATTCCCATTCCGTAACACTGTTATTGAAGCTTCTACAAAAAGGATTTGCCCGCTCTGGTGGATTACATCAAATTCATTGTTATAATATCCATTTAACTGAAGCGTGGAAAGCATTGATTCTTTTTGCCCTTCACCCAGGCAAACTGTAAAGAGGGACTGCATGCTTTTTCCTACGGCTTCCTGCCAGGTATACTGGTACATTTTTTCAGCAGCCTTATTCCAGCTCCTGATAATAAAATCTGCGTCGGTAGAAAATATGGTTTCGCTTGTTTGTTTTACTAATGTGGAAAGATATAGCAGCTCCGCCTGGTGATGTTGCTGATGGAGTAAATTGCGTTGTATGATAAAGTAGGCAATAATAAATCCAAGAAAAAAAATACCGGATAAGATAAAAAAAAGCGTGGTTGTATATTCCGCTTTTTTGAGTCGCTGCGCATTCGAATCCTTTAGTATTGAACGGTCTGCTGATTCTGATGAATAAATAATGCTATGGATGCTATCCATAATCTGCTTACCCTTCCCGGCTATTATTTTCCGGGAGGCAGCTTCGTACCCCGCTGAATCCTTTATCCTTATTAATGTATCCGTAAAAGCAATCTTGCTTCTGACAAGGAGTAGCAATTGCTGAAGTTTTTGCCTGCGTGTTTCGTCATCTGTAATCAGCGAATGGAGCGTAATCGAATCATCCCTTATTTGCCTGGCAGCATGAAAATAAGGCGCCAGATCCTGCCTGTTCCCGGTAATTACATAGCCCCGTTCTGCGGTTTCCATCTGTTGCATGTCTTCCTGTATTGATTCGAGGATGCGCAAAGATCTCAAAGCAATACTTACACTTTTACCTTCCCTTAAGGTATCCTGCATATTGGAATAGGTAATCCACACAAAAACACTCATACAAATAACCGCCAAAAAAAAACCCCAGGTAACTGATCGTCTAGCTGAATATTTCATTTAAAATCATAGTTGTAATACAATTAAAAACGGGTAAGATAAATTTGACAAAGGGGCCGGTTATAAACAACTGATAGCGGTTACTGGTTTACAGACAATGAAAGTCAATATTTTACGTCGGTATTTCAGTGAAAAAAGGATATCGGACAGGTATTGGATAAGATATCCGCTGTAATTTTAAAAAAGCAGTTATCACAACTACAGCGTAAAAAAATAAAAACGTAATAACAAATCCGAAAAGGGAAATGAATTTGTTAGTATTGATGGATTTATAAAACGGGACTAAAAGGAATAACGCATACCGGTTTTAATTACTGTTAAATTAAGCGGGAACTGACAGCAGGCAGAACAAACTTAACAGGGCATTAACTGGTTTTTTTTCAAATTAATACCATAAAAGTATGTCTAAAATATATAAGACGATGTGGATAAGGTAAACGGGGAATTGTAGTAAAATCGCTACAATGATATCCGGGCCGTTATTGACCGGGGGAGCCAACCAATAAGAAGCACTCGTTAATTTTTTTGCAGGAAAAGTTCATTTACGGAAGAGGTGAGGAGCAACGCTTCTGGTAAGATGTCTCAAAAAAAAGGGTGGCAGGTTATCGCTAACCAGCCACCCGAAGGAGCACAAATTCATTCTATAATAATGCTATGGCAGAATCAAAAAACAGGAACCCATATTGAGCTATCACCAATTACCAATTGACTGTTACAATTCTCCTTCGCCTCTTAATCTTTCACCAGCCTGTATTTAATTTCCTGGCCACCATCAAACCGAACGATGATAAAATACATGCCGCTTGCCAGGTGTGATATATCCAATTGATGATTTGTAATTCCGGCAGTTATGCTCATTTGTTTAAAATGAACAAGCATACCGATTGAATTGAAAAGAGAGATTGCCAGTTTATCATCCTTACCAACTGAAGTGATACTAAGGTTGACAATATCTTTTGCCGGATTAGGAAATACCTTTAAACTGTTGGTATTGGAAAATTTAGGAATAGTATTGTTCAGTAGTTTTTTAGACGTTAATGCATTTGGTGAATTTACCACCAGTGGATTTGACATAAGGTTTTTTGTGACCGTTGATTCAAAATTTACATTAACATTACCCCGTGTCGAGCCAATATTAGAAACACTTATCAAAATTGGCTGAGCCGAAATTATTTTTGTTGTTGCCGTGGATGTGGATGTTTTCTTAACTGCTGCATTCACTGTTATTTGAACAGAGGAAACAGCTTTAGCTCCTTTATTATCCGTAACAGTCAACTGGAAGACATACACCCCATTTACCAGGCTACTGGCCACTGTGTAAGCCGCATTGGCCGCCAGAATTTTATGACTGGCAGGACCGGAAAGTTTAACCCATGCATAGCTTACAATTTTACCATCCGGATCAGTTCCGCTACCCGCGAGGGTGATCGAGTTGGTGGGAAGGGTGATCGTTCTGTTTACACCGGCATTAGCAATCGGAGCTTTGTTAATAGCTGGATTTACGGTTACCTGTACGGTTGCCTTTCCTGTTCCGCCTAAGTTATCAGTAACTGTAAGTTGGTAAATATATATACCCTGTACCAAACCGTTCAAAGTTGGAGTAGGAGAACTCCCGTTGGCAATAGTCCCGGATGCAGGTCCGGATATTTTTGTCCAGGAATACCTGGCTATTGTACCATCAGGATCCGTCCCGTTTCCAGTCAGCATAACATAATTTATTGGCAGTGTAATTACTTTGGCGATACCCGCATTGGCAGTCGGTGGAGCATTTACAGTTACCTGAACAATGGACTTTCCTGTCGCCCCATAGTTATCCGTTACCGTTAATTGAAATTGATAAATACCCATGGCGAGGCCATTTAAAGTTGTAGTGGAAGCATTTGGCGTAGCAATAGTTCCTGCCGAAGGGCCGGATATCTTTGTCCACAGGTATCCCGCGATTTTTCCTTCCGGATCGGAACCGCCTCCAATAAGGACTATACTGTTGACCGGAAGTGTAATTATTTTGGCAACCCCTGCATTGGCTGTCGGTGGTGCATTAACAGTTACCTGAATGATGGCCTTACCTGTTGCACCATAAACGTCGGTTACCGTTAATTGAAACTGGTAAATACCCCTTGCCAAATTTATTACATCGGTATTTGCCAATTTTGGTGACACAACCGTTCCCCCTGCAGGGCCGGACATTTTTGTCCATGAATAGGTCAGGATATTGGCATCGGGATCAGTTCCGGCACCTGTTAAGGTGACCGTATTTACAGGCAAGGAAATTATTTTATTTGAACCCGCATTGGCCAGGGGCGATGCATTTACTATAACCTCCACCGTATCCTTTCCTGTTGCTCCGTTATTATCGGTTACTGTTAATTGAAATTTATATATGCCTCTTGACAAACCGGTTATAGAGGTTTTGGCAGATTGACTGCTAACAATAATTCCGGAGGAAGGCCCTGCAATTCTTGTCCATTCGAAACTTGCAATCTTTCCGTCGGCATCCGATCCTCCGCCAGAAAGAGTAGTAGAATTAACAGGTAAAGTAAAGATCTTATCGGCTCCCGCATAAGCTATCGGGGGAATATTTACTAACACCCGCACCGTATCTTTTCCGGTAGCACCATAGTTATCTGAAACAGTAAGTACAAATTGATAAGTCCCATTCGCGAGATTACTAATAAGAGTGCTTGCATTATCAGGATTAGCAATGGTAAACGATGCAGGACCGGATAATTTTGCCCATTGGTAGCTGCTTAATTTTCCCTCCGGATCGGTTCCACTACCTGTTAAGGTGATGCTGGTGGCCGGTAAATGAACAACCACATCTGTACCGGCATTTGCTGACGGTGCCCCGTTTACGGTTACTTCTACGGTATCCTTTGCAATATCTCCGTAACTGTCTTGTGTGGTGAGTTCATATTGATAAATACCCCTGGCCAGTTTAGTTACGGTGGTGCTTGAGTCGCGGGCAGCAGTAATTACCCCTGCTGGCGGTCCGGATACCTTTGCCCATTTGTAAATGGTTACAAACCCATCCGGATCAGTGCCGCTACCACTCAGCTTTACAGTGTTTACTGGCAAAGTGATAACCGTATCCTTGCCGGCATCTGCGACTGGTAGTTTGTTGGGAGGCACGGAAGTGAGGTAATCTTTGTAAAATTTCAGATCCTTCACTGTTATAGCCTGAAATCTTGCTGGGATTTGCAAACTATTTCTTAGCATTCTAATCCGTAGTGTTTTTGGGGTTCTCCAGTTTGCGTGAACATCCACAATTGGCGTGGAAACAGGTTGACAATCTGCATAAGTAAATGTCACAGTGCCGTGTACAATTTTAACCTCGAAAGGTAACGATACGGAGATTTTCGTTTGAATAGTTGACAAATCATTAGCGTTACTAATAATTTCTCTATTCCCTAAAATTTCAGTCCGAGTATTTGTAGGTGCCTGAACATAAAATGTTGTCAAAACCTTGCCATTTACATCTAATACCTCTAAGAACTGCTGCGCAAATTGCCCATTTACATTATTACCTGATGGATAAAATACTTCTCCGGCTATTTTCCAACTTTGTGTTATGTTGCCAATCCAGAGGTCTCTATTAATAACATTCTCTCTTACCTTAACACTTTCAAAAGATGCTGTTATGTCATTTTCACTTAACCTATTAACAGATTGTGTTGAGGTTACAACATTAAACCTATCAAAAGGTGAGCTACTATAACTTGTAGTTGGGCTTTGTGTCCAA
>JANPIJ010000122.1:0-4836 GCA_031424955.1 Ferruginibacter sp.
AGAAAAAAATGTGTATGTAGGTTCTAAACGTGTAATAATAGATTCACTGGAGTCAGCATTAAGAAAATATATTCATGAAGGGGATAGCATTAAACCCGCAGTAGTGATCAATGCGGATTCGTCTTCTCAATGGGGGGAAATTGTCAGGGTGATGAAAGTTGCCAGGAAGCTCGGTGCGTCTACTTCTGCAACAGTTACCGGGAATGAGTAAACATTTTGTTCCTTTTAAAATCCAGGTAGTTCCCTGGTGGCTACCAGCATTCTTTCTTTCCCAAATATATCTTTCTTAATTTCCACCCGGTAATATTTTTTAAAAACTTCAGCAGTAGCCTCCGCAAAATCTTCGTGCATTTCAACATATATTTTTCCATTGTCGGTTAGATGTAAAAGACCAAAAACGGCAATCTTTTTATAAAATAAAAGCGGCTCATTATCCGGCACAAACAAAGCGGTATGCGGTTCAAAAGCGGTGACGTTTTTATCTAATTTATCTTTTTCATTTAGCGGGATATACGGAGGGTTGCTTATGATGATATCATATACAGGCAGATCTTTCCAGGTGTTTTCATCTAAAAAATTGGACTGTAAAAATGTGATGGCCGTTTGCTGAACTGCCGCATTTTCTTTTGCAACTGACAATGCACCAGGGCTTACATCAATGGCAGTCATCATTACTTCGGGCAAACTTTTTTTAACAGCGATTGCGATACAGCCGCTTCCTGTTCCGATATCAAGTAGTGATAACGGCTGTATGACACCGGTTGATTGATCGTTGAAACTCTCCTTTAAATTATTTGCAACCAATTGCACCAACTCTTCCGTTTCCGGTCTCGGTATTAGTACCTTTTCATTTACTTTGAGTTTCATCTTATAAAACCATGCTTCGCCCAGCACATATTGCACTGGTTGGTGCTGAAGCAACGCAGTAAGACAATCATTTAGTTGTGATGCTTTTTCTGCAATGATGGTGTGCTCAGGGTTCTTAATAATGTCAGCCCGATGCAAATCTGCCACGCTTTCAAATACCCAATCTGTTATTACAGCCGCTTCGCCTGCGCTGTAAATTTGTTGCAGTTGTTGTAAATATTGCCTGTATATTTCCCTGGAAATCATTAAAGCAAACATAGTTTATTTTTCTATTCATACTTTTGCGGCTTGCTATCACATGAAACATACATGCATCGTTGTTTTGAACTGGCTAAGCTGGGAGCAGGCAACGTGGCACCCAACCCGATGGTGGGGGCAGTATTGGTATACCAGGATCGTATCATTGGAGAAGGCTATCATCGTCAATACGGGCAGGCGCATGCCGAGGTGAATTGCATCAATAGTGTGCGGCAGGAAGATCTTCACCTCGTAGAAAAATCAATTTTATATGTGTCACTGGAACCATGCGTCCACTTTGGTAAAACACCGCCCTGTGCAGACCTGATCATTCATAAAAATATTCCGGTTGTAGTGGTAGCATGCGGGGATAGTTACCAGGAAGTGGATGGCAAAGGGATACAGAAATTAAAAGCCGCGGGCATTGAAGTGATTACCCCGGTTTTGGAAAAGGAAGCATTGGAACTGAATAATCGTTTCTTTACATTTCATAACCAGCAACGGCCATACATTATTTTAAAATGGGCGCAAACTGTCAATCAAAAAATAGCCCATAGCGATTGTTCACGCCTGCACATCAGCAATGACATAACAAACCGGGAAGTACACAAGTGGAGAAGCCATGAAGCTTCCATTTTAGTGGGAACCACCACGGCTTTAAAAGATAATCCGTCGTTAACCACCCGGTTGTACCCGGGAAACAACCCGCTACGTTTAGTTATTGATTCATCATTAAAGCTACCGGCAGTTTTACAGTTATTTGACGGTACCGTAAAAACGATCGTATTCAACATTGTCCGGCATGAAGCTAACGGCAATGTTATTTTATATAAAATTTCAAATAAAAAAAGTTTTATTCCTCAAATTCTGGAAGCGCTTTATCAATTAAATATCCATAGTGTGTTGGTAGAAGGAGGCACGAGGTTATTGCAATCTTTTATTGATGAAAATTATTGGGATGAGGCAAGGGTTATAACCAATACCGCATTGACAATTCCTGAAGGCATCCAGGCTCCTTCGCTTTACAATGCAGTAAAATCAGCACACGGAATAGTATTAACTGATACCATTGAATACTATAAAAATATTACAAATGGTTACCTGGCTTAATGGAAAGTTGATTAAAAGTAATGCGATGATTGCTGCAGTATGGCATCCGCAAACAGAATTCATTTGGGGTAAGGGTATCTTTAAATAAGTGGTTAAGCATTATTTTATCAATTACAATCATCGCATCATTGCATTTGGATAACTATGAGTGATTTAGAATTTTATAAAACAATTGAACAGTCTGCAGTAGCAGAATTTAAAGACAGGGGAAGTAAGTTTACCGCTTACGCATATCCTATTGAAACGGTGGATGATTTTAAAAAGCATTTGCAATACTTAAAGAAAGAGCATCCCAAAGCGGTACATCATTGCTTTGCTTACCGGATTGGCACCGATGGAAATAACTTCCGGGTAAGTGATGATGGGGAACCTTCCGGAACGGCCGGCAAACCTATTCTGGGGCAAATTGACAGCAGGGAAGTGACCAATATAGCAATTATTGTAGTACGTTATTTTGGAGGCAGTTTGTTGGGCGTACCGGGTTTAATCAATGCGTATAAAACAGTATCGAGCCTGGTATTGCAGGTAACGCCCGTTGTTCCTAAACAGATAGAGGTAAAATACCTTATTCATTTTGATTACACCCAGGTGAATGATATAATGATGTTGATGAAACAATGTAATTGCACAGTGATCGCACAGGAGATGCAGTTGTTTTGCAATATTACTGCGGGTATACCCAAAAGCCGTTTAACTGAAGTGTTATACAGGTTGAAGGAACTAAAAAATGTAGAAACAAAAAAACTTGATTGATCCCGTGGATTGTTGTAATTTCCTTAAAAATATTTCAATGGCAACTGAAAAAAAATACAAGCGCTTTTGGAGTTTTTATGCCTACTATCTAACCGAACATGGAGATCCCCGAAACAGGCTATTACATTTTATCGGTACTGGCTTAATCATCGTTTTTTTAATTGCAGGTATCTTTTTACAAAACTGGTGGCTGATTGCTGCAATACCATTTTGTGGTTATGGTTTTGCCTGGGTTGGCCATTTCTTTATTGAAAAAAACAGGCCGGCAACTTTCACCTACCCGCTATTTAGCCTGTGCAGTGATTTTGTAATGTTCTGGCACATCCTTACAGGGCAACTAAATAAGAAACTGGAAGAGGCGAAAAGAACCATTCATAACCAATCGTAAATGAACATAGAAACGTTAAGGGATTATGTAATTAAAAAACCTTCCGTAACGGAGGGTTTTCCTTTTGGCGATACAGTGATCGTTTTTAAAGTGAATGCTAAAGTCTTTTTATTGGTACCATTAGATACCGACCCATTGCAGTTTAATGTAAAGTGTGATCCTGAAAAAGCCATTGAATTAAGAGAAGAATATTCCGGCTCCGTGTTACCGGGTTTTCACATGAATAAAAAGCATTGGAATACGATTGTTGTGGACGGAATATTATCAAACAAACAATTATTTGAGTTGGTGGATGATTCATACAGATTGGTAAATAAAGGGAATAAAGCTAAAGAATAGCTGAGTACAGGCATTTCAGCGTTATTTTATCAATAGATTTTCAAAGTAGCTTACAATAGGTACGTGGAAATTTTATATATTGTATTATAAAATATTCAAATGATGGCGCAAGGTGAAAATTTTTCGGATGATCTGGAGGAAAATCTCCGGTTGGAAAACGAGATTTTAAAAATTAAATTAAAGGCTCAGTATGGGGATGCTTTTCAAATGGAAGGCAGTAAAGAGATGACACCTGAAATAGAGAACCAGTTTCTGAAAAGCATGATGACATTTGAAGAAGAATATGCCAATGTTGAATATACCACCGTTTATGAAAGATTAGGAAAGCCTGCTTGTAAAACGATAGAGGAGATGGACAAAGCTGAATTAAAGTTGGCGCTTACAAACCTTACCAGGTTGCTTCATAAAAATTATATCGGGTTGGATATATGTGACGGGCCATATCCTGATGAAGTGATATACCGTTTTATTACCGAAGAATTATTCAATATTAAAGTGGAGCAAAAGCCGGTTGCCGGTATGGAGTGCAATTTTATTTATGAAGAGTTTTACCCCAATCATAAGGCGGATATTCTTAAACGCACCCATACCTTTTTGCTCAACTGGTTTAGACAGCAATTTACTGAGTACTGCACTGAGTTAAGCTGGCACTGTATTACCGCAGATGGTGTGCAACTTACCAGGGAAGATGTAATTGCTAAAATGAATATCTTTTTTGATGCTTTCCGGCAATTTAAAGATGATGGATATAATATTGACAACACAAGTTTTGAATTGGATGAGGAAACCCAGCGGGGAATGGGATTTGCAGAAGGAATGCTTAAATACGACGCAGTGATGGACAATGGTGAAATTATTCATTACAAGGGACCATATAAACTATACATGCAAATGGAAGATAACTGGTGGAGTATTTTTTACTTTGTAATGCCGGGGTTTAAATGGTGAGAGGTGAATGGTGAATGGTCAATAATCAACCTGTCTTCTTTTCACGATTCACCATTCACCATTCAATGTCGTTGAATTAGCTACAATTGTTTGTAATTCATAGATGGTGGTTTCTTTTTAAGTTTTTTTCTTGGAAATTTTCTATTGGGTCTTATTATTTCAGTTGTCGCTTTTAATATTTTGTCTAATGCTAT
>JANPIJ010000123.1:0-5753 GCA_031424955.1 Ferruginibacter sp.
TAACGTTCATAACTTAGCTTTTCAATTTCGGTTTCGCTGATCTTGAGAAATAGAGAGGGCATATTTTGTGATTTGGTCATTACAAATTTGCCCCTCTTTTTTGAATTTTCAATTCACCCTTTTATCCCTTGCAAAGTATAATTGCTGATTTTTTTTTTTTGAAGTGTATTCAGGAAAATTATACGGTAACAGGTTTGTTTAGCTTTTCCTGTAGCAACATGGCGAATTGATTTCCATGAGTAGTTTCAAATATATCGGAATGATCTCCCTCCACCTCAAATATCGTAACCGTAGCCGCATAATCGCACCATAAATTCTTAGTGTTTTCACTTAGATTAACTTTCTTGAAGCGTATATTATTATTTACATCGGTAAAATAGTAACGCTCTTTTGCGTAAAACAACAATAGCTCACCTCCGTAGGGTTGTAATTTATATTTGTGGATGGCATTTCTATATACCTGGGAGGATTCATTGAAAATTTCTAACCCGGCATACTCCAACCCTTGTGCAGGTTTCCCCCTGTTTTTCATTTTTTTCACCATTGTTTTAAATGAATTAACCTTATACCCAATGGCCTTCCGGGTATATTTTCTCAGCAGGTAAGTTTCAAAATCTAATTTCAGCATCGCTTTTGAAATAAACCCTTTTAAAACATGTGGTATATTGTAAAAATTATTAAACGAAGGCGGTTGTGGATTTTCAATTTTACGAATAACGGTATCAAACATGGCCAGTATATGAACTTTTTTCCCCATGGCCTCTAATTGTTTCGTCATTTCGAAAGCTATAATTCCCCCGGTACAATGTCCTGATAATGCATAAGGGCCATCTGGGTTACCGATCCTGATTTCTTCTATAAATTTACCTGCGATATCTTCCATAGAATAACCCATATTTAATACTTCTTTATCATCCACGATGGGTTGTAAAGCATATACAGGCTGATCTTCATCCATCATTTCGGCGAATTTCCTAAACCGGCGTGCTGTTCCTCCTCCTCCACAAATAATGTAAAGTGGCACTTTTTTTCCACTGGTTTTTATTGGAACCAGGTATTTAATATTTATTTCCGGCTGTAAAGGGTTTTTTGTTTTTTCCAAAATATTACCTGCCAGGTCAGCAATAGTGGGATATATAAAAATATCATTGAGTGGCAACTCTATCTGCAGGGTTTTACGGATAGCTGCTACCAATCTTACCGCCAGTAATGAATGACCACCCAGTTCAAAAAAATCATCGTGTACACCTACCTGTTCTACTTCCAGTACATCTTCCCAGATGGCGGCTAATGTTGCTTCTGTTTCGTTGCGGGGTGCTACATACTGACCGCTCGCCGACTCTCCTGCTTCCGGGTCGGGCAATGCCTTTCGGTCTACCTTGCCATTGGCTGTTAGAGGCAAACTCTCCAGTTCTACCAGTACACCGGGTATCATGTAGTCTGGTAATTTACCTTTCAAATATGTAACGATGGCTTCCTTGTCAAATTCATCGCGGGGTACGATATACCCTACCAGCCGCTTATTGCCCTGCTTATCATCCTTTGCCAATACCACGGCCTGGCTTACCGATTCTACCTGTTGCAATATGGATTCTATCTCTCCCAATTCTATCCGGTATCCCCTGATCTTTACCTGGTCATCTACACGGCCTAAAAAAGCGATATTGCCATCCGCCAGGAATTTTACCTGGTCGCCGGTAGCGTACATCCGTTCTTCCGTTTCATTATTAAATGGGTTGATGATAAATTTTTCTTTTGTTAATGCTGCATTGTTATAATATCCTCTCGCCACACCATCGCCTGATATATACAACTGGCCGGGTACGCCTACCGGGCAGGGCTGTAACTCTTTCGACAATACATATACTTTGGTATTGGAAAAAGGTTTGCCGATCGGGATGGTCTTTTCGTAAGTATTTGCCGGGTTCACTACATGCAGCAGTTTACCAATCGTTGTTTCTGTGGGGCCATAGTGGTTCACAACAATACAGCCAGCCCCCGATAAACGGATATCTTCCACCGTATCGGATGGTAGCGCTTCGCCTCCAAATACCAATAGCTTTTTAGGTAGTAACAGTCCTTCATCTTGTGAGAGCGCCTTCCAGTGTGAGGGTACTATTTTAAGGCAATCAATTTTGTGTTCTGCAAAATAATGGTGCAGTGCCTCGATATTACTCACCGTTTCCTTTGTAAATAAATGCAAGGTTCCGCCGGATAATAATGATGCGTAAATGACCGTATTGCCCAGGTCGGTTGCGATAGTAGATACCAGTGCAAAGGATTTACTTTGGGCGATTGGTGTGTACTTATTTAATCCATAATAATAATCCAGCAGGCTGCGATGTTCGATCATTACGCCCTTTGGTTTGCCGGTAGAGCCGGAAGTGTAAATCACATAAGCGAGGTGATTGGCCAAAGGCTTAATGGGTAAATTTTCTTTGGACAGATCGCTTCCAATATTATCCGTTTCTATTATTGCTACTCCTGATTCAATTTCCAGTTTGCCGCTGCTGTTACTGCTGCTTACCATTATTTTTGCGCCGGTATTTTCCAGCATATAACCAATCCGTTCCGATGGAAAATCTGTATCAACCGGAACATAGGCGCCTCCTGCTTTCATGATCCCCAACATGCCCACCATCATTTCCAAACCACGTTCTACATACAGGGGCACCAGGGTTTCTGATGTTACACCCCGGCTAGTTAAGTAATGCGCCAACTGGTTGGCCCGTTCGTTCAACTGCCGGTAAGTCATTGTTTCTTCCTCAAAGACCAGGGCAGTATTACCCGGCGTTTGCAATGCCTGCTCTTCGAAGATTGCTACCACACTTTTATCTTTCGGAAAATCTACATGGGCAGTATTAAATTCTTCCAGTAACTGATGAGACTCCCCTTGAGTGAGCATCGGGAGCTGACTAATTTTTTGTTCAGGCGCATCTACTATTGATTGCATCAATATTTTGTAGTGCTCCGTCATTTTATTAATGGTATCTGCCTTGTACAGATCCGTGCTATATTCAAGGTTTCCCCGTATCCCTGTCGGCGTTTCATTTAAAAAGAAGGTGAAATCAAACTTTGTAGTGGTGTGTTCGTAATCAAGCGCAGAAACTGCCAGATCGCCCAGCTTCAACTCAGGCGTTTCGCCTGAATTCTGCAACACGAGCATTACCTGGAAAAGCGAACTTTTACCGGAATCCCTTTCTTTAACTACGGCTTCTACTATTTTCTCAAAGGGTACATCCTGGTGATCGTAAGCCTCCATGGTGGTTGCCCTTACCTTTTGCAATAACGATAAAAAATTATCATCTCCGTTTACCTCACTGCGCAATGACAAAGTATTCACAAAGAAACCCACAAGCCCTTCAATTTCCTGCTGTGGCCGGTTTGCGATAGATGTGCCCACATTTATATCAGATTGCCCGCTGTACCGGTACAACAATATCTTAAAGACCGACAACATGGTCATAAATAAGCTTACACCCTGTTGCCTGCTCAACTCATTCAACTGGCCGGTTAATTTTTTATCAACAGTAAAATAGGCGGAGGCGCCACGGGTGCTGCTCAACAGCGGTCTGTCGAAATCGACAGGTAACTTTAGCGGCATCACCCCATCCAGTTTCTGCTTCCAGTAGGCTAATTTGGTTTCAAGGATATCGCCCTTTAAGTAATCCCTTTGCCAAACGGCAAAATCAGCATATTGCAATGCCAATTCAGGCAATTGTGCCTGGCGGTTTTCTACATTTGCGCCATACAGTTCAATCATTTCCTGCACCAGGATTGAATTGGATGAAGCATCGGAAGCAATATGATGCATGGTAACCACCAGCACATTATCAACATCATCAATGGTGATCAATTCTGCCCGGAGCATATAATCTTTGGACAAATTAAAAGGCTGACGAATCAAACTTTCAGTAAGTTCCTGTAACCCTTTTTCGTCGTTTGTATATTTTGAACCATCAATAATTTCCAATTCCCATTCAGCTGCATCCTTCACCTGTTGGTATACCTTTCCATCTTCCCATTTATAAACGGTTCGCAATACTTCCTGCCGCGTAATGATTGACTGAAATGCCCCGGTTATTGCCCGGACATTCAACTTACCATTTAACCGAAGTAATATCGGGGCATGATACTGCACACTCCCTTCCAATTGATCAATAAACCATAAACGTTCCTGGCTAAATGATAAGGGGATATGGGTAATTTCGTTTCTATCGAATCGCTTTATTTTGTTATAATTCCCTGTAACGCTTACTGATTTCCATTGATCATTACTTAAAAAATCAATGATCAATTGTTTATTATTCCTAATTTCCGCCAGTAAGCTGTCGTTAACTTTTTTATTTTCAGCAATTTTTAATTGTAACCGTCCCTCGTTGAGAATAACTTCAACTTCATTTTGTTTAGCTAAATAGAGTAAGTCAATTACCTTCCTGATCGAATCTTCCATAATCTTAAATTACTGAAACCACTTTTAAATATATGAAACATTAAACATCCAAAAACTGATAAGTGTTTGTATTTTCTTCTGAGTCTGCATTTTTTCCCTGGATTTCAAGATATTTACTTAAATCATTGATACAGGTAAACTGAAACAAAACCCGAATTGGTATTGTAATCAGCAAATTTCGTTCAATATATGAAACCATTCTCATAGCCAACAAAGAATGTCCCCCCAATTCAAAGAAATTATCAAAAACACCTACCTTTTCCGCATTTAGCAATTCCTGCCATATCTGTACAAGTTTCTCTTCTACCCGGTTCCTGGGTGCTACATAATGTTGACTGCTGGTTAATTCAAATTCCTTTTTCGTTAGTGCTTTCCGGTCTAATTTACCGTTTGCAGTACGAGGCATGGTTTCCTGGCTTATAAATGCTGCAGGTATCATATAATCCGGCAGGTATTTACCCAGGTATTCACGGAATTCCGATGCGTCGGGAGTGGGTAGCTTTTTCAATTTCCCATCCTCAAATAATTTTTGAAAAAACGAGCTCTTTGTTGGCGCTGTTTCATGATGATAGGATTCGAAATTCAAATCTACTCTTTCCCCTTCAGCGGTTACTAATTCGGCCATTACAAAATAATCCGGGTTAATATTATTGGATGATAATCTCCTTATCGCCTTACCGGTTATACAATCACCTTCCCGCACTTTTATTCCCGGGTAAGAAACCGGGAAATAAATTGGCAACCAGGATCCCGGGTCTTCCATAATGTCTAAATGAATCTCCGCATCTAAAAACAAATCCATCCAAACATAAAAACCGTTAAATGTTGCATCTTTCGTTATTGAAAGGGTAATCTCATGCGCATGTTCGTAAGCAATCGCTCCACTATAGTCCAGGTCTTCAAATACACCGCTGGTAGATATAATATTTTCCGGAGGTAAGTTTTTAAGACATAACCTGAATTCAAAATCTGCGCCAAGATCAGCGGCTATCTTTTCTGCGTAATAGGTAGCCACATCAGAAAACCCATAATCAAATAACGACTCATCAAGGGCAACTGCAGCAATTTTGGTAATGCTCCTTGAGGGTATCATGTGGGAAGGGTCTTTCAAAAACTTTTTTGATATATCGATGAGTACCGCCGAACCTTCGGACCCTGCTATGGAGCCCACAATTTCGGAAACGCAATAATCCATTTTTTCTGGGATTACCACCGTTCGGATATCTCCATGAATCAAGGTAATCTTATCTGTTAAGCCCAGCGATTCTATCCGTTTTTTCGCCTTATTATATGTTTCTTC
>JANPIJ010000124.1:0-3408 GCA_031424955.1 Ferruginibacter sp.
ACATCCTTCAAGCTCCATCCTGTAAATGTTCTGGTTTGGTCAACACCACCATTTGCAACAAGGCCCATGTAAGAAGCAAGACCATACCAGTTGAAACCTCCGCCGGCATAAGAAAGTTTAATCTTTCCCCCGAAATTATCCTTTGTTTTTATTTGATCTTTGTACACTTTTCCATCTCTCATTAATTGAAAATCTCTGCCGTTTAGCGGATTTCCGCCCCAGATACCACCTAAGTCAAAACCTGCATTACCAATCTTTTTTGAAACGACTAAAGTTGCTCTTCTTGTTTTAGGGGTGGGCACTGCAAATGAACTTTGCAAGTTGCTACGTTGTGTAAGGTCTTCGTGGAAAATACCTGATAATCTAAATCCGGAAAATACCCTGCTATATTTTAGAAGTACTGCCGGGTTAGCTCCCCACCAAAGCTCCGGACCAAAAGCAACTTTCAATCCTTTTATTGCTTTCTTACCTTCAATTTCAAAACCAAAAGGTGCTTCGCCATTGTATATATCTATGTTAGGTCCATAGTTTGCTTCAGGATAAAGACCAAAGAAATCGCCTTCATATCCCCAATGATAGTGGCCTGTTCTGTAAAAGCCAGTAAGGTTAAAAACTTTATGATTCCAGTTAAAGGAACTTCTGTACAATTGTACCCTGTTACCGGGTATCATTTGCTGAGGTCCTGCAGGTGTATTTACAGTAACTTTTCTCCCCCTGTTTTCATAGAATATTTCGTCAATTGGATTTTCTGCCACATTGCCCAAAACGTTGAACTGTACGTTTGCTGTTACATTTGGGGCAGGCTTTGCTGTTATACCAATATTGAAGGATTGCAAGTGATCAAATCCTAATTTATTGGGATAAGCTGTATTGTTAATTGGTGCAGCAGTTGGTGTTGATATAAGGCTACCACCGGTATTAAATGTGCTGAAGTTGGCCCATAAATCACTTACGTAAATTTTGCCTTTATCTTCACTTTGTAAAGCTGCTTTTTCGCCTCTTGCAAGCAACATGGCTTCGGTAAGTTGCATGTTATTGAGCCTGTTCATTTGGATTCCTGCATCTGTACTGTAGGGGTTAATTTGATGTACACCTTTTAATGCATAATAGGCTGCCCGGGGATATAATTCATAAACACCTCTTTCATTGGTTTTCCCTTTTGCACAAATCCCAAACCACTCTTCGTTCATATTGTTTTCGCCAGCCTTATAGTCATTCTGATACCCCCCGTTTGACCAGGATGCGGTTGCATCATGATCATCTAATCCGGTGGTTTGACCTGTTTTCCACCATCCATCACTAAACTGGAATGTAAAACCACCAAGACTATTCCCGTTTTTACCTAAACCTGCTGCATTTGCGTATATTTCTTTCCAGTTGCTCACTAAAACTTTGGCCTGGTACTCCTGGTCTTCAGTATTTGCTAACGTATTAAACGCATCAGCACCAAACTCTGTAAGCATGACGGGCTTATTAAATTCTTTTTTTGCTTTGTCATACAGATCCGTAAAAGTGTAGCCACGGTAGGTATTAATGCCAAGCACATCAATGTCCCCGCACTCTTTCGCAATGATATCCAAGAACAATAAATCACCATTACAAATAGCCATCGGATGATTCGTATCAAGTGATTTCATTTCTTTAACGGCATCATTAAACAATTTGTATAGAGAAGAAGCATCCTTGGTGGATTGACGATCCTGAACGGGAATATTCTCCGTTTCAGCACCACGCCAGAAAAGTCCGTAATTGTTTTCATTACCTAGCAAAAACATTAAAACACCCGGCGTTTCCTTATAGGTGCTCACCATGTCTTTCACTTCCTTCATCAAAATCTCCCCTACCTGAGGATCAGCATAATCTGTATTGGGTGCCCATTTACCACCTTTTAGCGTAAGACCGTAACGGCCAAAGGAGTGATTTAAAACGGTGTAGATGCCATAGTTTTCATAAATGTATTTTACCCATTGTGGAGGAATACCAGTGTATTGCCGAATGGTGTTTACACCCATATTTTTAAGCAACGGCATTTCATAATCAAGCGCTGCCTTAATTACATCACCCGGCTGTTTCCATAAACTGTAATTAAAATTGGTACCGATTGGGAAATAGTCCCAGTTCATTCCATTAATAAAGAAATCTTTGCCATTCACAGACAATTTCATACCGTCAGCGCCAGCCTTTACATTAACCATGTTTACCTGTGCAGATATTGCCGTTGTTAATAAGAACAGAACAAAAGCAAAAACAAACTTTCTCATAAATTTTCATTTTTTATTTGATAGACCTTATTATACCAATACTGATAATTACAATTAGTTGATTTGTTTTCACGGCTGAAAAATTTTGTGCAAAGGCATAGCACCGTTGCAAAGAAAAAGGCGGTGTTGTGAGTATTCTAAAGGGAACAGATAACAAATAAATTACTAACCGGTCGTTTTCTCAACAGTGAGTATCATCATCTTTTGCATCATTAGCCTATCAACAATAAATAGAAGTGCCGGAAGAAATTTTTGCCGAACTACATAAAACAATAAATAAATATTGGAAACAAAACCAAGAAGGATTGATATGTAAGCAAGCAGTTTCATTTGAATCGTTGTGAAAAACGCATTTCATTGCGTCATGATGACACAATGTAAATAATTTTTTAGATTCACCAAAAAATATATTTTGACTTTTAAGAAAGTGAATAATTTAGTTTTGTTTTTTATGCAAAGGAATAAATCGATTGAGGCATTATTAACGGCAGGGGAGCATAATTTTCTACCTGCCTTGTCAATAGACACGGTGATTTTTGGTTTTCACGAAAACCAATTAAAGGTTTTATTGCTTAAACACCGGCAAAGGAATATGTGGTCGCTGCCAGGGGGATTTATTGGAAGGGATGAGCCAACCGATGCGGCCGCACAAAGAATATTAAAAGAAAGAACAGGGTTAAACGAAATTTTTCTGCAACAATTTCATGTATTTGGCGAACCGGAGCGTTCCTCAAAAGATTTCCATATACAGGACCTTAAAGAAGATGGAATAGATGCAGATGCAAGTCTTTGGATCCTGCAAAGGTTCGTCACAATTGGATATTATGCATTGGTGGAATATTCGAAAGTAAGCCCCGTTCGGGATACCCTATCTGAGCAATGCATTTGGTGGGATATAGATAAGGTACCCCCGATGATCCTGGACCATAAAAAAATTCTTGACAAAGCACTTGCTACTTTGCGTATACAATTAAACTATCAGCCAATTGGATATAATTTATTGCCCGCTAAATTTACCATGCCAGAGCTTCAAAAATTGTACGAAACCATTCTTGACAAAAAACTGGACCGAAGAAATTTTCAACGAAAAATACTGGGCTACGGTATACTCCGCCGTTTAACAGAAACTAAACAAGGCGTACCGCAC
>JANPIJ010000125.1:0-4342 GCA_031424955.1 Ferruginibacter sp.
CAAAGTTTACCTTAGTAGATGTAGGTGATATTGGAGAAGTGACAGCTAGAATCTTAGTAGACAATACCCGACACTTAAATAAAGCATATGATTTGACCAACAATGAAAAACTAACTTTTACTGAAATGGCACAGATATTAAGTTCCGAATTGGGTTCGAGCATTCGTTTTGAGTCGCCTACTCTGTTACAATTTTTTTTAGAAAAGAGAAAAGAAAAAGTTCCAACAATGTTGATATTAGTGATGATTATGCTCCATTATTTGCCCAGATTTCAGAAGGAGCCTGTAAATTCAGATTGGATTAAAACGATTTTAGGGAGAGACCCACATACTTTTCTACAATTTATTAAAACTAACAAAGAGAGATTAGTGAAAAAATAGAATATCATGTTCTTTTTGCTATTTTACCTCAGTGATATCGAAGGTCTTAATTTGATAGAATTGTATACGCATTTAAAATTCTATTATTTTCTGATTAATTTTGCGTACTGAAACCACCTGCTTTGACTACAAAATTTAATAAGCAGTTTAATATAATCAATGAATATCCTCGATAAAATTATAGCTCGAAAGAATGAAGAAGTGAAAGAAGCCCAATTACGGGTTTCTGTATCGCAATTGGAGCAAGCAGAATTCTTTGAAAGAAAAACGCTATCTGTCAAACAAAGACTATTGTCACTCAATCACGTAGGAATTATCTCTGAACACAAGCGCAAATCACCTTCAAAGGGAATAATCAACGATCAATTATCGGTTGAGTTTATCACCCAAGGCTATACAAATGCGGGCGCAGCTTGTTTGTCTATTTTAACAGATACCAATTTTTTTGGTGGCAGTAAAGAAGATCTCATAAAAGCAAGAAAAGCGAATCCAGAGACGCCCATTTTGAGAAAGGACTTTATTATTGACGAATATCAGATTCTAGAAGCCAAAGCATGGGGAGCCGATGTAATTTTGCTGATAGCAGCCAATCTGGAAGCAAGGCAAATAAAAGCCTTAGCTAAATTTGCTAAAAGTTTGCACTTAGATGTGTTAATGGAAGTACACGACAAAGTAGAATTATTGTATAATTTGGACGAAAATATAGATTTGATTGGGGTTAATAATCGCAATCTTAAAACATTTGATGTAAGTATCGATACCTCGCTTCAATTGGCGAACTATATTCCTAATCAGTTTGTAAAAATAGCCGAAAGTGGACTCAATACGGCTCAGGAAATTGTAACATTACAGAAAGCGGGGTTCAAAGGATTTCTGATTGGAGAAAGCTTTATGAAAACCACAAATCCTGGTGAGGCTTGTGGAAGATTGATAAAAGAGGTAGAGGATTTTAATTTATAGAATAAGATAATTTGAGGTGGTCTAGTTTAGCAGGACAGATTTATAAACTATTTTCTAATCCTATAATATTCAAAACGAAGGAGTGCATAGGCACATCCTCACGTAGAGAATCAAGTTATGGGGGGTAGAACAAATGTATCATTTTTTAATTAGTTTTTGATTGATAATATCTCTTTTCGTACTCACTTGGGCTTTGATAATTCAAGCTAGAATGTAATCTTTCTGTATTGTAGTACATTTCGATATATTCATATATGAGACTAATTGCCTGTTGTTTGCTTTCATATCCACCTTTTGGCAACGATTCTGCTTTGAATCTGCTAAAGAGCGATTCTGCAAAAGCATTATCATACGGATTATCTGCCGCTGACATGCTTTGCTTACAGTGATGATCAGTAAGCAGTTTTTTAAATGCAGCACCTGCATATTGTCCGCCTCTATCAGAGTGAATAATCAGCCACTCGCTAGGACTTCGTTTATACAAAGCCTGTTGTAATGACTCAACAATGAGGCTTTCCTCCATATTGGTGTCCACTTTCCAGCCTACAATCCTGCGACTATACAAATCCATCCATGTGCTCAGGTATAGCCATGTGCCGTAAGTAGTGGGCAAATAGGTAATATCGCCTACATACACCTCATTTGGATTCGTAGGGAAAGTTCTATCTACCAACAGGTTAGGCGAATAGCCTAATGTATGTCTGCTATTGGTGGTTTTAGGTACAAAACTCTTTGGCTGAATGGCTTTCAATGCTTGTTCTTTCATAATCGTTCGAATAGCACATCTACCAACCTGTATGCCTTGATTTTGCAACTCTTTACTTAGCCTACGTGTTCCATAACGTCTTTTATGTACATGGAATACTTGACTTACCTGAATTGATAACACTTCGTGCGCATCACTAAGAGCATACGTATCGCCTTTACAATACGCATAATACGCACTACGGCTTACTTCAAGGGTATCACACAATGTTTTTACACAATAGTCCATTACTTGGGTTTTGATAAAGAAATAAACCAAATTCAGTTCACTCGGCTGAAAATGGCTAAGGCTTTTTTTAAAATATCACGCTCAGTTTCTAATTGTTTGACTTGTTTGCGCAAACTCTCCAACTCCGATGGCTTCTCTGCTGGTACGGAAATGCCTCTTTTACACCAGTTGTACAACAATGAATCGCTAATGCCCAAAGCTTTTGAAACCGAAGGAACACTACGTCCTTTATTTACCTGATTAACCGCCTCTAACTTGAACTGTAAATCGAACTTTCGATGAACTTTCTGAGATTTATTTTCCATATTGACACAAATTTAACTTTGTTTTTGTGTCCTGATTTATTAGACCATCTCAAAGTTCTTCTTCTTGGGCTCGCAATTCTTCAGTTTGGTTTTGCGATTCTGCCAATAGTTTTTCCACTTCTTTCTTTGATTTTTCCATTTCCGCTTTTGTTGATTGCAATTCGGCTACTTTTTCGTTTAGCTTAATTGTAGCGGTAAGCATTGAGTTTTTTTGCATTTCGGCCACTTTTGCTGCTCTTTCTGCTTCTGCTTCTTTCAATCTGTCATTTTCAAGCCTAGCACCTTCTACTTCTTTTTGCTTTCTGAGTATTTCATCTTGGGTAGCATTTAGCTCTTCCATGTTTTGGCGCATTTCTTCTTCTTGTGCGCGAAGTTGAGTAGTCATTTGCTGTGCTTCTATCAGCAACTTCTTGGTACGTTCATTTACTTTCACATTAGAGATTGTAGAAGCTATGCTTTCGCCAAGTTTTGAAAGAAATTCAATTTGATAGGGCTTCAAAATATTAAAGGAAGCCATTTCTATAATTCCAAATACAATCTCATTTATTTTAAGTGGAAAGATTACTAAATTTTTAGGCAAAGCTTCGCCAACACCTGAAGTGATTTTAACATAATCTTCAGGTATTTCGGTCATGTAAATGATGTCTTTTTCAATGTAGCATTGCCCTAAAAGCCCCTCACCTATATTGATTGATTTTTCAAAATATTTTTTACGGTTGTATGCATAACACGCTTCCAATTGCAAGTGAATATTTGCGGGATCATTATCATTTACTATGAAAAGATAACCTTGATTGGCATGAATATATTTTATCAAATGTGTCAATATCTTATTAGCCAAAATAGATAGACCTTCATCGTCCGTCCTAAGTATTTCGACAAATTTTGCGAGCCCTTCAGTAGCCCAATTTCGTTCACGCTCCTCCTCGGCAATACGCTTCATTTTATCGCGCATACTCAAAAGTGAATTTGATAATAACGATGAATTACCAAAATCATCATTTGATTCAAGCTTTGCATCTAAATTACCTTCTTCTATATGCTTAATAAAAAGTGTTGAATTCTTAATATCGTCTTCCAGTGCTTTAGTTTTTTTGACTTCTTGCGCTAGTTTGTTATAGTGTACAAGTTTGTAAGGAATAAACTTCATGACTCGATTATTTCAGATAATTGGATGTGTAATTAAGCTTAATTCGTATTAATAGTCTGGGCTACCTAAGAAGTCTTAATTTACTTTGCTAATGTCTCGACTTTTCGCTCCTTATTAAATTGGATTTGAATATTGATGCAACCTTCTATGAGAATTAATTCCAGGCAAAATATATAGCCATATTATTCTAGCCATTCTAAAATTAAATGGAGAAAGCAAAAGCATCACAAAAATTATGATCCAAAGATTGGATGTATCAGATACTGGTATTCCAAGCAAACTATTGATAGTACATGTACCTAGCCCTTCTAAAATAGCTAAGCCATAACTGACATACATTGCTCCCCAGTAGAAGCCTGGCTCTTTAATGAAATCAAGTTGACAAACAGGACAGTGATCATTCATTTTTATAGTTCGGTAGCTAAAAAGATTGCTGCTTTGAAACACATTTGCTTGTTTACAATTAGGACATTGATTTTTAATTATATTTGAAATTGTCATATTATTGGTTTTTTTTATGAAAATTTATAATACAAATTTATTAAAGCTGTAG
>JANPIJ010000126.1:0-17595 GCA_031424955.1 Ferruginibacter sp.
CCGCGTTTCATTTAGCTATTGAAAATTTCTTCAAAAATGTTAACCAAAATCATCAGGAGGATTTAAAAACCCTGATGTCTTTGAAATTTCAATTTTTTGATAAAAAAGATTCACTAATTTATCCCTTGTGAAGTATAATAATAGAAGGTTGCGAGAGAAAGGCTATCAATTTAATTAAGGCCGGAGAGAGTATTACTGTTTGGATTAAAATACCCGGAGAATGTGCGCTACTTATGTCATATACCCAGGGAGCATTTCAAAAAAGAGAAGTTATTATCGGATACTTATCAAGACATTCAGGAGGCAAAACAACTCATACCATAGGACAAGGAACTATTCGTGACTAGGCCGCGGCTAAAATGGGATTTTTAGGAGCCCGGTAGAAGTACTACTATTAAGCTTCATTGGCAGATGGCTGTTTAATACTGCCTGTTTTCAGAATGGATATTGAATGCCCAATGCGTATTTTTGCAGTAATGAAAAAAAACATTACCCTTATCCTCTCCCTGGTATTGGCCTTTCAGTTTGCTGCATTTGCGCAAACACAGGCGCCTGTATATTTTAATGGAGCCGTTAAAGAAAAAAAGACAGCGCTCAAAAAAAATATCATTCAAAACACCATCACTAAAAATTTGTCCTACCCACTCAATGCTGATACAGAAGACTATTGGATAGATGCCTTTTGGGGAATGGAACTGCTTCACTACCGCTCCCCCTGGGCTGAAGGCAGGATACAACTTTCATTTGATTCAATTGAAAACAGAACTACCACTTTTCAAAGGGCCTTGCTGGAACTGGCTTATACCAATTACAACGGGCGCTTTTTAAAGCAGGTAACCAGCTTGCTGCATAAAACCACCAATGCAAAAGTATTTGCCATGTGTGCCGAGTATATTCTTTTAAGTGGTACATCCCCTTTGGCTGGCATTGATCCTGAAAAAACAAAACAATCGCTAATAAAAAATGAAAAGGATGAAGCCATTCTAAGTTCGTTGTATTATAGACTACAAAACACAGGTCAAAAACAAAACAAGCCTTCCATTAGTCTTGTTCTTAATCCCGGCTTTTTGAAAAACCAAACCATACTGTTTAGTTTTCAGCGAAAAAACCGTAATTACCCAGGCCTGGCGATGATCCGTGATTCGGCCGGTAATTTTGTACGCGATGAGACCGGTCATATTTTCTCTGTACCCCAGTTGGCGAGGAGTATCAGTAACCTGCCCGGTTATTTAACCAATGGAAATACTCCCCAGGGAATTTTCAGGATGTACGGATTTGACACCAGTAAAACTACTTTTATAGGACCTACTACCAATATCCAGCTGACCATGCCCTTTGAAACCAGCCTTCAACATTTTTTTAATGACAGCACCATTACAGATACAATATGGACGCTGGAATGGTATAAAAAATTATTACCCGCTAAGACTACCCATTACGGGCCACTGTATGAATCATTTTATGCCGGTAAAGCTGGCCGTACCGAAATTATTGCACATGGTACTACAGTAGACCCGGAATATTATGCTGGCGAATTATATTATCCTCAAACGCCTACCATGGGCTGCCTTTGCACCAAAGAACGATGGAGTGAGGTGGATGGAAAACGATTGGAAAGCGATCAGCAAAAACTGGCAGCCGCATTACAAAAGGCGGGAGGCGCCAACGGGTACTGCGTGGTAATAGAAATTGATGACGCTCAAAAGCCTGTAACGCTACCCGAAATTTTATCATTTATAAAACCGGACAACAGTCAATGAAAACAGATATTACCAGCAGGAATGATATAGAAAAACTGATCACCCATTTTTATGAAGCCGTGAAGCCGGACCCGGTAATTGGTTTCATTTTTAATGATGTAGTTCATTTGGATTGGGAACATCATATTCCCCTGATTGTTGATTTTTGGGAAACCATTTTATTAGACAACCCGGTGTATAAAAAGAATGCCATGGAAGTACACTACGACCTGAATAAAAAAATTCCACTGCAAAAAATACATTTTGATACCTGGTTAACGTTATTCACCAATACAGTGGATAAACTGTATGAAGGTAAAATTGCAACCCTTGCCAAAACCCGGGCAAAATCTATTGCAGGGGTGATGCAATTCAAAATGGAAGATATCAATAATAAAAAATCACTCATTTAATGCCCATCACCTGGAGTTTCAACTCTTTCGATCAGCTAACCGTAAGGGAACTGTACGCTATCCTCCGTTTGCGCAATGAAGTATTTGTGGTAGAGCAAAATTGTGTATACCAGGATGCAGATAATGTTGATAAGATCAGCTATCATCTAACAGGTTGGGATGAAGGGACGCTGGCCGCCTATTGCCGTTTAATACCACCCGGCGTTACATTCAGCGATGCCAGCATTGGGAGGGTGGTTACAGCACCCAATTATAGAAAAACTGGTGCTGGTAGAGAACTGATGAAGCTTGGTATAGGATTTACGCTTGAACGGTTTCATTGCAGCAAAATCACCATCTCCGCCCAGTTATACCTGCAACAATTTTATGAATCCCTTGGTTTTGTAAAAATAAGCAGCACCTACCTGGAAGACAATATCCCACATATTAAGATGCAATTAACGATGTAATTTTCCTTTTGTAATACAATATTTATCGCAACTGCTCGTTTTCAAGATGGAGATAGTAGCCTTTTTAGTTATCCCTGAACTGAACTAATAAACTGCATATCTCTTCCAATAGTCCTAAACCAGTTGACACATGAAAAATCTTTTACACTGCTTAAACCGTGTGGGGTACCTCTCCCTGCTGATTATTTCATTCTCCTTTTTATCTACAGCCAATGCACAACACTTTATTTTAGGAAACGAAAAAGCAAAAGTTGAGGCAGGATTAAATTTTGGTCCAACTTTCTTTTTAGGCGACCTCGGTGGCAACCGGGGTAAGGGTACTACTTTTATTAAAGATGTGAACCTGCAGGTTACCAAGGTAATGAAAGGGGCATTTTTATCCATTTATCCCAATGAGTGGATAGGTCTTCGACTTGCTGCGCAGTATACCTACGTAGAAGGAAAAGATGTGTTGATAGAAAACAAAGGTTCAGATGAATTATTTCGCAAACAAAGAAACCTGGATTTTAAAAGCGACATGCTGGAAGCATACGCAGCAATAGAAATTTTTCCGCTGATGTTGCTGTATAATAATAATGAAGACTATTCACCAAGGTATCGCCCATATGTTTTCATAGGCGCCGGCCTGTTTAAATTTAATCCCAAAGGAACCATTACTGACCAAAATGGAAATGTAACCTGGCACGATCTGCATCCGCTCCGCACCGAAGGACAGGGCTTCGCTGAATACCCTTCGAGGAAGCCTTATGCATTAACGCAACTGAATATTCCCATGGGTGGTGGAATAAAATATATGGCTTCAGAAAGAGTGAATGTTGCCTTTGAATTATTATACCGAAAAACTTTCACCGATTACATAGATGATCTTAGCACAGATTATATTGACTCGAAATACTTCGATAAATACCTGTCTCCTTCAGATGCAATCATTGCGAAGCAGGTACATGACAAGGCTTTCACTAGTTTTATAGCTGGCTCACCGCGCCTTGAGCCCGGTTATCAACGGGGCAATCCCAAAAATATGGATGCTTACTTTTCTTTTGTAATAAAGTTTGGAGTAAGGCTTGGGGATATATATAACAGTTCATCGGACAGGAACGCTGCAAGTAAAACCAGGTGCCCTGCAAGATTTTAAATTTTAATCAATCATTAATAGCGTATGAAAAATAATCTACACACTAATACCTTTTTGTTCAAAATGATTTTCCTGGTTAGTTGTTTTATTCTTCCAATTATCTATAACCAGGCAAAGGCAGCCGAAGAACCGGCTAACAGGCATAGTAGCCTGGTGGAATTAAATTTTAAACAGGATAAAAAGAAAGGTGAATTATCAATCAATGTAAAATCTGCCAAAGAAGGCAATATGCAATTCTTTATTTTTTCGCCTGACGGGATGTTAATAAATGACATCAATGTTTGTTTAAATAAAACCAACACTATAACAGGCTTAAAAAAAGGCTTTTATTTATACGAATGTTTTGATAATGACAATAGGATGAAAAGTGGCAGTTTAATAATAAAATAAGTAAGCGTTTGATTTTTGGTGATGATTATAATAAGTGGCAAAGCAAAACAAAGGAAGTTAACCGGCCACCATTGCAATTACCTCTGCAGTGGATACCCCTGAAACCACAATTTTAAAACTTCCCTATTGAGCTTTGCTACTTTTTAAAAAGCCCGGCATTACTGCCCGGGCTTTTCCATTTCAATAAATGTATGATATCCGCAATCAAGTTCTTTCTCATTCATTACTCATTACTCATTATTCATCACTCATCCCTCATTCGTCATCATCCTCCGGGTTAAAGTTTTCCATAAACCCCTTCGCGTCAAACGGTTCATCATCGGCCGGGAAAGTACCCGGATCGTTGAACAGGTGCCACTCATCAGGCAGGTCGTTTTCCTTATCAAAAGAACCTACCCACTGAATGAATATTTTTCTGAATTTTTCAATCTCCAACTTCAAAACATCCAGGTATTTTTCTTCTATATTGTGAAGGGCGCCGCATGCCCACAACTGCGCTTTTAACTGGCAAATATTTACTTTAATAATCACCGCACTTTCCATCACAATACTATACACTTCATCTACCGCAAGGGCTCCTTTTATTTTAGTTGGAACCGTCATCGCATTTTCCAACATCAGCCGCCTGGTAATTTCCGCATGATCATCTTCCGGCAATAAGTCACAAATTGTTTCCGCCAGGTTTAAAATATCAATGGCTTTTTTGAACAATTCATTGCCATGTATCTTCACCGGTTTCCAGTTTTCACTATTACTTTCATCACCGGCATCATTAAAGTTTTCCGCATCAAAGAAGTTGCCTAAATTATCATCACTCATACGTGAAATTTTTATGTTAATTCAGCCTTTAAATATTGTGCTGTAAAGCTTTCTTTTACTTTTATCAATGCTTCCGGCACTCCTTCAAATAAAACCCGCCCGCCACCATCGCCACCTTCCGGCCCAATATCAATGATATGATCCGCCACTTTTATCACATCCATATTGTGTTCAATCACCAATACCGTGTTACCTCTTTCCACCAGTTTATTTAATACTTCCAGCAAATGCTGAATGTCCTGAAAGTGCAAACCGGTTGTTGGTTCATCTAAGATATAAAATGTTTTGCCTGTATCCTTTTTTCCAAGCTCGGTTGACAATTTTACCCGCTGCGCCTCTCCCCCGCTGAGCGTTACTGCACTTTGGCCAAGCGTAATATAGCCAAGCCCCACTTCCTTTAATACTTTTATTTTTCGGTAAATAAATGGTACCGCCTGGAAAAATTCAACGGCTTCATCCACGGTCATATCCAGTACATCGCTGATAGACTTTCCTTTGTACCGGATCTCCAGCGTTTCCCGGTTATATCTTTTTCCATTACACTTTTCGCAATGCACATATACGTCCGGCAAAAAATTCATCTCTATCACCCGCATGCCTCCGCCTTCGCACACATTGCATCTGCCACTCTTTACATTAAATGAAAAACGGCCTGCATTGTATCCCCTGATTTTCGCTTCCGGCACGGCGGCAAACAATGTCCTGATATCAGTAAAAAAACCACAGTAGGTAGCAGGGTTGCTTCTCGGCGTTCGGCCAATGGGCGACTGGTCAATCTCTATCACTTTATCCACCTGCTCCAATCCCTTGATGGATTTGTATTCCAGTGGATTCATCTTGCTATCATAGCAATGCTTGCTTAATAGCGGATACAATGTTTCATTGATCAAAGTTGATTTGCCACTACCGCTTACCCCTGTAATCAAAATCAGTTTGCCCAACGGGAATTTTACATCCAGGTTCTTTAAATTATTTCCTTTGGCACCTTTTAATTCTAAAAAATTGCCATTGCCCTTTCTTCTTTCTTTCGGTACCTCTATCGATTTTTCACCGCTTAAATACAGCGCCGTATCCGACCGGGATGCCAACACCTGCTTTGGCGTACCCATTGCCACTATCTCACCGCCATGCTTACCCGCTTTTGGACCGATATCCACCAGGTAATCGGCCGCCAGCATAATATCCTTATCGTGTTCCACCACCAATACACTGTTGCCAATATTTCTTAAATTTTGTAAAGCCCCGATCAATCGCTGGTTATCCCGCTGGTGCAACCCGATACTGGGCTCGTCCAAAATATAGGTAATGCCTTGTAACTGCGACCCAATTTGTGTTGCCAGCCGGATGCGCTGCGACTCGCCTCCGCTCAGGCTTTTGGAAGACCGGTTGAGGGTAAGATAAGTTAACCCAACATCCAGCAAAAATTGTAACCGCTCCCTTATTTCTTTTAATACATCTTTAGCAATAGCATTTTGCTTGGCGCTTAATCTTTTTTCCACCGTTTCAAACCAGTCCGCTAATTTATCGAGGTTAAGTGTACTTAATTCTGCAATATTTTTTTCATCTACCTTAAACCAAAGGCTTTCTTTTCTTAAACGTGTGCCGTTGCAGGTGGGACATGGTTTTAATTCCATGAACTTTTCTACCCAGTCTCTCATTGTTTCTGTGGTACTGCTGCCGGTAAACCATCGTTTTAGCATGGGGATAATGCCTTCGAAAGCCGGTCCACCCCCGTCACCTAAAGGGGAGTTATTCGAAGACTCTGTTTCGCCCCCGTCCCCTAAAGGGGAGGTCTTCGAACCGTTTACTGCAAAGCCGGTTTCCTCCTGGTCGAAGTCTTCTATGTCGTTTGTACTTCCGCCTTGCGGGTTGCCGTATAATAAAATATTTAATGCTGTTGCTGATAATGTATTGATGGGTTTATCTAAGCTAATCTTATTTCTTTTCGCAATTGCCTCTACATTTTTATACATGTATGCTTCCCTTTCTTCTCCAAGGGGTGCAATACCGCCTTCTTTGATGGACAGTTTTCTATCGGGTAATACCGAGTCCATGCTGATGGTGTACACATTGCCCAGCCCTTTGCAGGTAGGGCAGGCTCCATACGGACTATTAAATGAGAATGCATTGGGAGATGGCTCTTCATAACTGATCCCGGTATCGATACACATCAACTGCTTGCTGTACTGAACCACCTTATTGTCATCATTGATCAATAAAAACATCAGGTCTTTCCCTACCTGTAGGGTTTTCTGAACACTTTGACTCACCCTTACCTTCATATCATCGGTAACCGCCAAACGGTCAACCACTACTTCTATATCATGAATTTTATACCGGTCCACCTGCATTTTTGCTACCAGGTCTTTTACCTCACCGTCAATCCTCACTTTCAGGTAGCCCTTTTTCCGGATATCTTCAAAGAGTTCGCGGTAATGCCCTTTACGGCCACGTACCAGCGGCGCCAGCAGGCTTATCTTTTTGTTTTTAAATTTGGAAAAGATATTGGTTACAATTTCCTCCTCGCTAAACTTCACCATCTTTTTACCCGTGTTGTAACTGTATGCCTCTCCCACCCTTGCATACAGCAATCGCAAAAAGTCATAAATTTCGGTGATAGTGCCTACTGTACTCCTTGGATTTTTATTAGTCGTTTTTTGTTCAATTGAAATTACAGGGGAAAGCCCTGTAATTTTATCCACATCGGGCCGCTCCATATCACCCATAAACTGGCGGGCGTAGGCGCTAAAACTCTCCATGTAACGACGCTGGCCTTCGTTGTAAATGGTATCAAATGCCAGCGACGATTTGCCACTGCCACTCACCCCGGTAAATACAACCAACTGGTTCTTGGGAATTTTAATATCAATGTCTTTCAGATTGTGCTCCCTGGCACCAAATACTTCAATAAAATCTGTATGATTAACTGCTTCCGCAGGGGATTTTTTTTCTTTTACCATGTATGCTTACTTGATGTAAAGGTACAAAACAAAATGTGGGGGATTTAGTTGATAATACCAGGGGTGGATTAAAAATTGTCGCCGGCTGATGGACACCGCCCAAGGCCAGGCGACAATTTTTAATCTACCCAATACCAATGTTTCCTATTTTGCACCCTCAATCAAACTATATGTTATTTAACTTATTTGGTAAAAACGAAGCTGAAAACGAAGAACGGATTTTTGCGGACAAGGTATTTATTTCTTCCAATGCCAAAATGAATGCCTGTTTACAGCTTGCCAAAGATCAGCCGGACTGGCTGTTTATTGCATGGTTTAGCCAAACTGCCAAAACCTGCCGGGATTATTTTATACAAAATGGTTTGAGTGAATTAAATCTAACGGAAGCCCGGCTATTACACACCGCCCAACTACAAAACCGAACGCCGGTTTTCCTTGAACACTACCCGATACATTTAAAAGAAATTGAATTGGTGGCAGACTGGCAACAAAAAAATATTGTTGTGTTCAGTTCCATGGACGAACCACTTTTCAAACATTTTGGAAGTGATAAGATGATCCCTTTAATCAAATTGCTGGGTATGAAAGAAAATGAGGCAATCGAACATTCTTATGTAACTCAATCCATCATTAAAGGCCAGCAAAAAATTGCAGATAAAGTAATTATTGAGCAATCGGCCAACTCGCAGGCGGAATGGATGGAGCGTAATTTATCGTAACCGTTGATAATTTTAACCGGGTAAGCGTAGCTGCCACCAGGGGCCGGTTATCTGCGGTTGATCACGAGGCTTGCAAATGCTAAGTCAGCTTATGCTCATAGGCATATTTTATTAAACCCAGTACACTATTGGTCCTGGTTTTTCTGAAGATGTTTTTGCGGTGTGTTTCTACGGTCCGCTCACTCAGGAACAGGCTGTCGGCAATTAATTTGTTGCTATACTCTTTCTCAATCAGTTTAATAATTTCCACCTCACGGCCCGTCAGGTTTACCTGTACATTTTCTTTTTTTAATTCACTGGCCTTCGCCATTTCATTTAAAACTTCGCTGCTGAAATACACCCCGCCAGCCGAAATTTTTTCCAGCGCCGCGATGAATTCCTGTCTGCCAATGTTCTTTAACACATATCCTGATATATCAGCATCATCGATCATTTGGTTTACAAGGTCGCCCTGGCCGCTCATGGATAAAGCCAGTATTTTTATATCAGGGTATTGTCTGCGTACTTCTTTAGCCAGTTGCGCCCCGTTCATCACGGGCATCATTACATCTGTTAATAATAAATCTACCTGCTGCTGCTTTAATTTCTCCAGCATTTGAAGTGGCTCATTACACTCTGCCACCACTTCAAAATCGTGGTAGCCATGCAGCATTGATTTAAGTCCGTCAATTACGATTTGATGGTCATCCACAATGGCCAATGAAATTTTCCTGGTACTCATTTATCCTGTTGTTTGTGAGGCTTTTTATATTATATCCGGCATATTAAACAAAACGGCAATATTGGCCAATTTGTTGTAAAAGATAGTGAATAATATTGTTATGCAACAGGCACATGAATTGCTACCAGCGTCCCCTTGCCTGGCTCTGAATCAAAATCCACTGTTCCTTTCAGGTATTTAATTCTTGATTGAATATTTTTCAACCCAATTCCTTCAAACTTCGACTGATCCTTTGTATTGAATCCTTTACCATTGTCTTCAATCGTAGCTGAAATACCATCCACATCCTTTATCAGTGCTATTTCCAATGTATTGGCGCCGGAATGTTTTATCACGTTGTTTACACATTCCTGGATTACCCTGTAGCAAACTGTTTCCACGTTACTATCCAGCCGCTCATTCAATCCCTCGGTATGCAGGTTAATTTTAATAATGTTGCTGTCTATTTTATCAATGAATTCCTTTACGGCGTTTGACAAGCCACTTTTCAATAAGGCATTAGGCATCATCTGGTGGCTGATGCTCCTGATTTCTTTACAACTTTCATCCACCAGGCCCATTACTTTTTCATAAGCCAGTTTCTGCTGTTCGCTTTTAAAGCTGATATCAGCTTCAAAGGCCGACAAATTCATTTTCGCCACGCTCATCATCTGCCCTACGCCATCGTGCAGATCAGCGGCTATTCGTTTACGTTCGTTCTCTTCAGCCTGCAAAACCGCCCTGGTGGACAGGTCCTGTTGTTTCATTATTTCTTCCTGAATTACCTTTTCCTGCCGGAGTTTGTATCGCCTGTACCAGGAATAGCCCAACAGTATACTTACTATCAACAAAGCTCCAATGCCAATGATCCAGTAATTTTTACGGGTGATGTCAAACTGCTGTTCCTGTATTGTCTTTTCTCTTTCCAATGTTTTAAACCGCGTATCCAGTTCCGCAAAGCGCTGGCTCAATTCATTGGTGTATAAAGAGTCCTTGGTGGCAGAATACAATTTATACATTTCCAATGCACGGCCATTTTCACCCTTTGCTTCAAATAACTTAGCGAGTGTGAAATATACTTTATTCACTTCCGGTTTGCAATTTACTGCTTTCAACCCCATGCTTAAGGCCTGGTTCAATTTCAGTTCCGCGGTGTCGTACATTTTCTTTTGAATATATACGTCTGCCAGGTTATTCAAACAACTCACCATCCCCTTGGTATCATTGAGGCTATCCCTCAATTGATAAGATTCTAAAATGGGTGCAATGGATTCATCTAATTTATTGGTTTGTATATACAGGTTGCCCAGGTTGTTGAGGGCATTTGACAGGTATTCCTTATCGCCGATTATTCGTGTAATATCAACCGCCTTTTGATAAAATGATTCCGCCTTTTCAAACTTTTTAAGATTGAGGTAACTATTGGCAATATTCACATAAGATCCCGCAAGCCCATATTTATCGCCAATTTCTTCCTTGATCAGGATGGATTTTTGCTGGTACTCAATGGCCTTTTCGTACAGGCCCATATTCTGATTGATAATACCAATATTATTAAGTGAGTATGAAATTCCTACCTTGTCTTGCGATTGCTGAAACAGCGCCAATGCTTTAAACTGGTTATCCAAAGCCTTATCGAAAAGCCCTTGCTTTTGAAATACGATACCAATTTTATTGTACAATTTGGCTATTCCTTTATCATCCCTTAAACGTTGCCGTATTTTTATTGCGTTGCTATATAACTGTATGGCGGTATCATAATTTTCTTTGTCAAAGTAGATAATACCGAGATCATTGTATGCCTGCGCTATCCCTTTATCGTACTTGATTTTTGATCCGGCGGCAATAGCCTGGTTTCCATATTCAATTGCTTTATCACTGTTTACCATCCGGTATTGCCAGGTAAGTTCATTCAACGTTTGTACAGCGGAGGAATCTTTTTGAACAGCCAGCAGCTTTTCCAGGCTATCAATAACCGGTTTGTTTTTTTGGGCGAAAAGGGGGAGAAAACTACCTACGTTAATCAGTGTAAATAAAAGCAGTTGCAAGCCTATCTTATTCATTCCTTGTGGTTGAAGCGAAAAGATAAACTATTTAACAAAATTTAACAAATTGTACAGGAAGAGATTTTTGCTAACGGTAACGGGTGGGCAATGGTGAATGGGCAATGGGCAATGGGCAATTTCAGCTTGGCTAATATTTTGTTGCTGATTGATCCAGTTTAACCTCACTTTGGTCTTCACCAACGGGAGGCAGGACTTCAATAAACGAATTGATTGCAGAATGGTAAATATTTGACCATTCACCATTGACCATTGACCATTCACCATTGCCCCTATAACACTATAATCCCAGTACTTCCTTCATGCTGAAAATACCTTTTTTGCCTTTAATAAATTCAGCAGCCAATATAGCTCCCGTAGCAAAACCCTGGCGGTTATGCGCCGTGTGAATGATTTCAATATCATCTACAGCAGAGCTATATTTTATTTTGTGTGTTCCGGGCGCCGGGTCAATTCTTTCGCTGATGATGGCTAGCTCGTGTGGATTAATGCCACTGTGATTGACCCACTCTTTTTTTCTTCCCAAATTTTCTAAAATCTGTTCTGCCAGTGTAATGGCCGTTCCGCTGGGAGCATCCTTTTTTTCTGTATGATGAATCTCTTCGAGGCTTACCTCATAGTCGGTTTGCTGATCCATCAGCCTGGCTAATAATTTATTAATTTCAAAAAAAATATTAACCCCTACGCTATAATTACTGGCGTATAAAAGTGCGCCATTCAATTCTGTACAACGGTTCTTCACTTCCTCCCACCGGGCAAGCCAGCCGGTACTGCCACTAATAACCGGTATACCGGCATCCAGGCAGGCCAGGATATTTTCGACAGCGCTGTGCGGACTGGTGAATTCTATAGCTACATCGCATTGCTGCAGGTTATCTGCTGTAAATTCTTCCGTTGAGTTGATGTCTATTTTAAGGCCAATGGTATGTCCCCTTTGTACCGCAATTGTTTCGATGGCCTTACCCATTTTTCCATAACCGATTAATGCGATGGTAAGTTTTTCTCCGCTGGATGCAATATTCATTGATGGCTTTTTGATTTTTATATAAAGCAAATATAATTATTTACCTGCTTTCATTTTTGCTGAATGCAAATCCAGCACGAGGCTAATCCCGGTAGTATTCGCCATTGGGCTATATCCCTGCTTTATTTGAAGGCTCAGGTTGTCGTTTACGTCAAATGCTTTCAAGTGGCCATCTACAGTAGCATCCACCACATTTAACCCCCAAAAAACCAAAAAGAAAAGAACGGAGTAATCCACATTCTGACGGAATGAATTCCGGTAGGTACGCAGGGCTTCGGCAGATAGGTTTTTAAACCGGGGATCAATTAATGCATCGTTGGCTGAGAGCGTATCTGTTTTATAAATATAAGCGAGCCGCAGCAGTTTGTAATTTTTGACATTGTAAAAAAACACGCTGCCGGTTATTCCAAGCCCTCCATACACCAGCGGCAGTTTCCAATATCGCCTATTGTAAATCTGGCCCCAGCCGGGCAAAATAGCCGATCGCTTTGTGGCAATACGGGGGTCGAATTTCTTTTTAGTAGGTTCTTTATAGCTGCTGTCTGTGATTTTTTTTGTACCGGCAGCAATGCTGTCTTTTTTTACCTGGCCCTGTATATTGCCGTAAAAAAGATGTAAAATAATAATAAAAAATATTGACAGAAATTTCCGCATCAACTTACTTTAATATTCAATTTATCCAACAAGCCATTTAACTCTTCCAGTGAGTAATATTCAAATGTTACGGCACCATAGCCTTTTTTGTTGTGTACCAGTTTTACCTTGGTATTAAATTGTGATGCTAAATTATCTTCTATCTTTTTAAAGGCCGGGGGCAGTTGGGCTTTTACCGAATTTTTAACAGCATCACTGCCGGTGTACATTTTGCGCACCAGGTCTTCAGTTTGCCTTACGGATAATTCCTTGCTTTTTATTTCGGAAAAAATGAACAATTGTTTATCCACCACATCCACGCTGATCAGCGCTCTTGCATGTCCCATCGTAATTACACCGGTGCGAACTGCCACCTGTATATCCGGTGGTAATTTTAATAACCGGATATAGTTGGTAATGGTGCTTCGTTCTTTACCCATTCGCTCTGCTACCTGCTCCTGCGTGTAATCCAGTTCATCCATTAATCTTTTATAACTCAGTGCGATTTCTATGGAGTTTAAATTTTCTCTTTGTAAATTTTCCAGCAATGCAAGCTCCAGTAACTCTGCATCATTTGCCTGGCGCACGTACACCGGCACATCCTTTAACCCCGCAATTTTAGCCGCCCTGAAACGCCTCTCACCGGCAATCAGCCGGTACTTACCCGAAGGCATTTTACTTACGGTAAGGGGCTGAATGATATCATGAATTTTTAAGGAGGCCGCCAGCTCGCTTAATGCCGTTTCATCAAAATCTTTGCGTGGCTGCTTGGGATTGATCTCAATCTGGTCAAGCGGAACACGGTTAGTGGCGGTAGTCTTTTCAACAACATCCGTTTTTAATGAACCTGCTGTGTTTTTCAGATCTGCATCCATGTTTTGTAATAAACTACGGATACCTTTTCCTAATGCGTCTTTTTTATTGGGAGGAGTCATATGAATAATGAGTGATGAATAATGAGTGATGAATGATGAGTGATGAATTAAGAAGGAAGAATGAGTAATAAAAAATGAGTAGTCGGTTCTAAATACCGGGAGGTATTACCCTTCATTAGACATTAAAAAATCAGCCAATACAGAATGCTATAATTTTGCTTTCTCCTCGTTACTCTTTACTGATCACTCATTTCTCATTATTCATCACTCATTTCTCATTGTATAATCTTGTCTTCCTGCTTCATCTTTGTCATGTTATTTTTCTGCAGAATTTCTTTGGCCAGGTTAAGGTAATTTACTGATCCCTTGCTTTCGGCATCATACAAAATTACCGGCTTGCCAAAACTGGGCGCCTCACTCAACCTGGTATTCCGGTGAATGATGCTGCTAAAAACCATTTCTTCAAAATGCCTTCTTACTTCGGCCACCACCTGGTTGCACAAACGTAAACGGCCATCATACATGGTCATTAAAATCCCTTCTATCTGTAATTCTGGATTCAGCCTGTTTTGAACAATCTTAATGGTGTTTAATAATTTACCCAACCCTTCCAATGCAAAAAACTCTGTCTGCACAGGAACCGCCACACTATCCGAAGCCACCAGCGCATTTACCGTTATCAGGCCAAGCGAAGGGGAACAATCAATAACAATAAAATCATATTCATCCCGGATAGGATCCAGTATTTTTTTTAACACCCCTTCCCTGTTGGGATAATTGATCATCTCAATTTCGGCACCTACCAGGTCAATGTGCGAGGGAATGAGGTCGAGGTTGGGAACATCTGTTTTTAACAGCACATCTCTTGCGCTCACATCATTTACCATGCAATCGTACAAGCTCTGCGTAATGTTGTGTAAATCAAACCCCACGCCTGTAGTGCTGTTTGCCTGCGGATCGGCATCTACCAGTAAGGTTTTGTATTCCAGTACGGCCAAACTTGCTGCTAAATTAATTGCCGTCGTTGTTTTGCCAACACCACCTTTCTGGTTCGCTATACCTATTATTCTTGCCATACTTATTCCCTCGGGGAGAATTATTTATTATGATAAACTTGTTGTTTTATTTAACCGTCCATTTTCCATGTTATCCATAGAAATCACAGAATTGGCAAAGGTAATGTTTGAAAAGCAACTATAATCCTTAAATTGGGTAAAATGCTTTACTCCCTACCGGTTCCAACACAAATGTATTGTAATATTAATGGCAACTAAATTGAATACTTTAATGATACCCGTTATTTTTATGGTCTGGTCATATAGCTTTTAAATACAATAGCTTCAGAATAACGCCCGGTTCAACACCTCCTGGCGATATTCAGTAAAGTCCTTCGCTTATAGAAATGACACCGGGCAGGCGAACAGTCAATTAAAATGATTCCCTCAAAAATGCAGTAAACGAATATTTTTGTGACAGCTTGACAAATTTGCGGCTTCGGCATAAATTTGGCAACAATGCAGCTTCTTAATTGTTGAATGGAGAAATCAATTCACTAAAAACTAAATATGTATTTGATAATTTCCGGAACAAACAGGGTGGGCAGTAATACGTTGAAGGTTGCCAAAGAATACCAGCGATTATTAAAAGAAAAATCGATCGATTCCGAATTACTTTCACTGGAGGGCATCAATTTGTTAAAAAGAGATGCGGATTTCGAAAGGATTGAGAACGAAATGATCATACCCATCGATAATTATATTTTTATTTCACCAGAGTATAATGGCAGCTTTCCCGGTGCATTAAAAATGTTATTCGACACGGGCAAAACGCACTCCTTATGGTGGCACAAAAAAGCGATGCTTACCGGGGTATCCACGGGCAGGGCCGGTAATTTAAGAGGTATGGACCACCTGGCGGGAGTTTTAAATCACGTAAAAGTTACCGTACTTCCCAACCAGTTACCGATTTCTTCAGTAGATAAATTAATGGATGCGGATGGGCATTTCACAGACCAGAATACATTGAAGGCAATCAACCAGCAATTGGATGAATTTATAAAATGGACTGCCCCAACCCCCTCGCGATAAAGGATCGGGACCCGTTCCGGGGAGTTAAATGTAAACCAGCCTGATTCGGACACCTTTATTATATCGTAGATTTGGGTACATACTTACATATTGCCAGGGCAAGCTGCAAACAGTAAAATATAACTAAAAAAAAATCTCATGCGTTCTCCTTTTGGTGCTTTCATTTTTGTTGCCGTGATGCTGATAATGGACACTTACGTTTTCCAGGCCATTAAGGCGGTTTGCCATTCAGCGTCTCCCAAAACCAAAGCAATTGTATATAGTATTTATTGGACCATCACTGCCCTGGCCGTGATCGGGTTCTTACTATTTGCATTTACCGACCAGCATTTCCTTCCCCGGAAAGTGAGAACGTATTTGTTTGCTATTGTCATCGGTTTATTCCTTGCAAAACTCACCACCATTATTTTTATTTTGGTGGATGATATCCGCAGGGTGATTCAATGGGTAGCCGGCAAACTATTTTATAAAAATACGGAAGAAGGTGTAATGAATGGTGAAGGCATAACCCGCTCTGTTTTTTTAAGCTGGTTTGGCCTGGCGGTGGGTGGAAGCCTGTTTGGCAGCCTCCTGTACGGTTTTGGCAATAAATACAAATACGATATCAAACGGGTGCAACTGGCTTTTGATAATTTGCCCAATGGATTCAAGGGTATGAAGATCCTGCATATCAGTGATATACACAGCGGTAGTTTTACCGATAAAAAAGCCGTTCATCATGGCGTACAGGAAATACTGAAGGAAAATGCAGACATCATTCTCTTTACAGGTGACCTGGTAAACGACAAAGCCACCGAAATGGATAATTACCTTGATGTTTTCAACCAGTTAAAAGCCCCGATGGGCGTGTATTCCACATTGGGTAATCATGACTATGGAGATTATGTAAAATGGCCCGCAGACGGCATTAGTAAAACCCAGAATTTAGAAAACCTCAAAAATGTACATGCTTCAATGGGCTGGAAATTATTAATGAATGAGCATGTGGTATTGGAGAAAAACGGAGACCAGATTGCCTTGCTGGGTATCGAAAACTGGAGTGCAAAAGCAAATTTTCCCAAACATGGCAGAATGGACCTTGCCCATCCCGGCACTGAAAAATATCCATTTAAAATTTTAATGAGTCATGATCCCAGCCATTGGGACGCAGAAATAAAAACCAAATACAGTGATATCGACCTGATGTTAAGCGGCCATACGCACGGCATGCAGTTTGGTATTGAATTACCCGGTTTTAAATGGAGCCCGGTACAATATGTTTACAGGCAGTGGGCCGGACTGTACGAAGATGTAAAACAGAAACTCTATGTAAACCGTGGCTTTGGATTTATTGGTTACCCGGGCAGGGTAGGTATATTGCCGGAGATAACCGTAATTGAATTGGTATAAAGTGCAAATACAATTAATAGTAAGCTTATCTTTTAAAAACAAATTAAAATAAAAGCTTACTATTATACTTCACAAGGGATAAATTAGTGAATCTTTTTTATCAAAAAATTGAAATTTCAAAGACATCAGGGTTTTTAAATCCTCCTGATGATTTTGGTTAACATTTTTGAAGAAATTTTCAATAGCTAAATGAAACGCGG
>JANPIJ010000127.1:0-21399 GCA_031424955.1 Ferruginibacter sp.
GTGTTGCTTAAACCGTGGCTAAATAGAAATTCAGCTGGATCGGGCCGTTTTGGCAGCTGGCCGGTATGTAATTCCAACACGGCCGGAGGCAGGTATTTCTTTGAATTTCCTTACAATGATCCTATCTATAGAAAAAGGGCAATGGATTTCCTCGATAGTATACCCGATGGCATGTATGTATCCATCACTAACCTGGGAGCCACCAGTAATACCTCATTTATTGATCAGTGGAAAACAGACCAGTCAACACTGGGAGCAGGAAACTCTTTATACCATAAATTAAAGGCCATTGGCTTTAGCACGATCGATAGCTTTTATCAGAATCTGCCATTCGCCTATTTATATAGAAAAAATGTAAGCAGTTTTGTACCCGCTCAAATAATGGGTGCAACCGCGGATGCTTATGTAACCAATATCATCCCCATCGTTACGAAATTTAATTCAGGCACAATTGAATCACCTTCTTTTGGCCCGGCTAAAAAATGGACTTCCCTGCATTGGAGAGGTAAAAACATAGATGCAGGCGCAGGTGATACCGTGCAGGTAGAAGTATATGGAGTACAAACAAACGGAACTCAAAACCTGTTAACCACCGTGTATCCTGCGATGGATACTTCATTGGCTTTTGTGGATGCCTCGGTATATCCTTACATTAAACTAAAGATGCTGAACAGGGATGAAAACTGGGCCACTCCCAACCAGTTAAGTTACTGGCGGATTAATGCAGATTATCTACCCGAAGGTGCGGTAGCGCCCAATATTTTGTTTACAATGAAGGATACCGTAGAGCAGGGCGAAAAGATTAATTTTTCCCTTGCCTTCAAAAATATCAGCACCGCTGCCTTTGACAGCTTAGCGGTCAAATTTATCATTACCGACCGCAATAATGTACCTCATGTAATTTTCGGTCCAAAAAAGAAAGCGCTGGTAGCGGGTGATACCATTATAGTTACCTATAGCTTTGATACCAAAGACTACCCGGGCATGAATACCCTGTATGTAATGGTAAACCCGGATAATGCTCAACCGGAGCAGTATCTCTTTAATAATTTCCTGTTCAAGAACTTTTATGTAAAAGAGGATAAATTTAATCCCCTGCTGGATGTAACCTTTGATGGCGTGCATATTTTAAACAGGGATATTGTGGCATCCAAGCCACGCATATTGGTGAAGCTAAAGGATGAAAGCCGTTTCTTGTTGTTGAGTGATACCGCTTCTATGAAAGTGCAGGTACATTTCCCCGGAGATCCAAGTGATGTGTACCGTAATTTTTACTTTGGCGATAAGATGCGTTTTATTCCGGCCACTTCCGGCGGTGATAATACCGCGTCGATAGAGTTCGCACCCTTCTTTCCGGAAGATGGAGAGTATGAATTGAAGATATCGGGTAAAGACCTGGTGGGCAACAAGGCTGGTAATATAGAATACAAAGTAACTTTCAGCGTGTTGAACACACCGATGATCAGTAATATGCTTAACTATCCTAACCCGTTCACCACTTCTACGGCATTTGTGTTTACCTTAACCGGTAGTGAAGTGCCCCAGAATTTGAGGATACAAATACTGACTATTACCGGTAAAATTGTGAGGGAGATCACCAAAGCCGAACTGGGCGATATTCATATTGGCCGCAACATTACGGAGTTTAAATGGGATGGCACGGATATGTATGGGCAAAAGCTGGGGAATGGTGTTTACCTGTACCGGGTGTTAACAAATCTCAACGGGAAGTCGCTGGATAAGTATAAATCTGAAGCAGATCAAACCGATAAATTTTTTAATAAGGGATATGGTAAAATGTATTTGATGCGGTAGGAAATATAATGATGGCAGAAGGTACTTACTTTACGTCTTGCAAAACAAAATGCCCCACTAAATTATATTCAGCGGGGCATTTTGTTGGTGATATGTTCTAAGCCACATTGCAGCTAGATCGGCGGAGAAGCCAGTAAATACCGGGTTTCATTTTTTTTGAGTGCCGGTTTGTGTACTACAGATTTTTTTGTAAAGGGATGAGTTTTTACTAACGGCTTGCACGGAATATTTTTAAACAACTTAGAAGGTGCTGAACATTTCTTATCAGCTATGATGATGCCAGCCATAGCTGTGCCATTTGTGGTGATTGTTTTTATGCACAAAGTTTATGGCTGCTGTTGCTTTTTTTTAAATGATAAACCCGATGCTTTCAGGGCTTCCCGCAGTTTGGGTATCGATCCCGGCCCCATACCGTGAAGCGCCAGCATTTCTTCCTCGCTAAATTCGGTAAGTTGCTGCAAGGTTTTTATTCCCTGGTTTTCCAATGCCCGTCTTGCCGGTGCCGCAAGCAATGAAAGAAAGCCGTCTTTCGTTTTACCTTCCTCTTCGCAAACCGGGCAGGTTGGGCAATCGCTGCTTTTAAAATACCGATGTCCTTTTGGGCAAGTCTTTGCACCTTTTTTTATTGCTGCTTTTTCCAGGTTTTCCTTCACCCTGAATTTTACTATTTTGGTAATTAACGCAAATGGCAGTGGTTTGTTGATGGGGAACTTGATGGAACCCTTTGCTCCTTCATAAACGGATAGCTCTTTTTTAAAAGCTTCAATTCCGGATGGTGCAGGATAAAAGCCGATATGGTTTTTAAAGCCTCCAAAATGAACCAGGTTCCCATGTAGTGTGAAAGTAGGAATACCATAATTGATGGTCTCTTCTGCGCCGGGTGCTGCTTTCCGGATGGTCAATCTAAGTCGCTCTAAGATCTCCCGGGTTTCGCCTGGGAATCCGGCGATGTATTTGTCAATGCCTGTTGTCTTGTTCATTGTAGCCGGTTTTTATCAGTTTAAATTCCAATGGTATTGCGAACTTAGTAATTCCCGCTATAGGTTAATTATTTGAAAACAAAATAACAATAAAAGCCAGGTAAAACAAGCCTCCCATAGTAAATAATAAACCGCCCTCGTTGCCGTGCCTTTGTAGATCCTTGCATCTTTTTTTTAGCCGGGCCAGTCCAAAAAAATGTACCCGTTTCCCTGTTAAAATGATGTGGGCTATATTTACAAAAAAAATATGCCTGTCATTGATTTTTCGGTGAGTACATCCAATTTTTCGTGGATTGATATTGTTAGCCCTACGGAAAATGAGTTGAAGGCCGTTAGTGAAAAGTATCATCTTCATCACTACACTTTAAAGGATTGCCTGGAACCGGACCATTTGCCCAAGCACGAAGATTTGGGTGATACCCATTTTATCATTACCCGTATAATCAGCGAAGCCCGATCGGCAAAGGCCCATACTATCCAGGAAATTAGCAGCAAAATCGCTGTTTTTTACAATAGCGATTTCATCGTTACGGTTCATCGCCTGCCCCAGCCCATTTTGGAAACCATCCGGATAAAATACCTGGAAACCGGAAAATGCAAAAACACAAGTGAGATCGTTACAAAAATAATTTGGTATGTATTGCATTCTTACGATCTGCCTGCAATTCAGCTTTCGAATGAAGTAGATATTTATGAGGCGAAAATATTTCAAAAATTACTCACCCCGGTAATGATGGAAGAATTATATTTTATTAAACGAAAGGCCGCAATAAGTAATAAGTTATTGATGTTAACAAGGGAAGTAATTAACACCATTAGAACCTCAGATAATGATTTGGTTGCTTTACAGGATGCAAGGGATTTACATGTGAAGTTGATAACCATATACGACCAGATACATGATGATGTAACCAATCTGTTAAACATCTATCTATCCCTGACCTCTCAAAAAACTAATGAGGTAATGAAAGTGCTTACCATTTTTTCGGTATTCTTCATGCCCCTTACTTTTATTGTTGGTATATATGGAATGAACTTTGATTTTATGCCAGAACTAAGCGTTAAATGGGCTTATCCCGCGGTACTCATCTTAATGGTGCTAATTTCAGGTATTATATTTTGGTGGTTTAAACGTAAGAAGTGGTTATAATTTAATTAATGTTTAAACCAAAAGCTAATCCCAACCATGGCTTACTCTGGTACAGCCATTTTTTTTTGTTATTATCCAACAAATCATCGTAACCAAATGCCAATCCAATAGTGAAATTATTGATGCCAATAATACCTGCAATTCCTTTGGACCATACTGCACCGTCATATTCTGCGGTTATTTGATTAGTTGTAACGGATGGGTTCATGGTAGTGCCACCTAAACCGGTGAACAGGCCGAATGATAATCCATAATGAAGCGTTTGCCGGGTGAAATTTTTAAGAGGGGTTTTTATATAGCGCAATTGATAAATATCACTGCGATACCCCAGGTATAATGCCCCGTTAAGATTAGTATTAAATTGCCGGGGAAAGTCTTTTTGAACAGGTCTGTACTTAAAGGGAATGGTTAGAAAATCAATGTCGAAGCTGGCTTGTTTGAATGTAGCGGGCAACAACGAAAAGTCAGAAGACAATTGCGGAAAAGTTTTTTTGAATTCATTTAAAGTGTCAATAGACTTGGTTTGCCGCTGTATCAAATAAATTGAAATGGTGTCTTCACTATTGTCAATGTAAACAGTGTTGTGCTGGTTACTAAATGTTGTGCCTTTATAGTAACCGTCCGAAAGTTGGTATTTGGATGTTTCTCTACCTGTTTTGCAACTACTGGTCACTATCGCAAATGTAAAAGCTGTCAAAACTGCTCTGCATTTCATTGCTTAACTATTTTGTTTGATTATAGAATCGTTATAACTCACCGCATTTGTTTTATGGTCCAGTTTGCCGGATGCAAATATGACGTACAAGTTAGTAACAAAAAAATAAATTGAAAATGGATGGCACCGAACCAGTACTGGCTGCGATAATGATGTCAATGTGAGGGCCTGATTTTGGGAATGCATTATATGTAAAATGTTACTTCGCCGACAGTTGCAGGTATATCAAAACCCCCGCGGCAAGCGTCATGATTATTAATGCTGCAAATCCGATGATATTTGTTTTCCGGTCATTTACAAATTTCCCCATTATCTTTTTGTTATTGGAAATATGCAGAATGATGGCAATGAGCACAGGAGCAGTTAGCCCATAAAGAATGGCGGTATAAAGCAGCGCTTTAATAGGGGATATACCAATATAATTTAAAGACAAACCGAGAATCAGGGAAAGGGCAATAATAACATAAAACGGTTTCGCTTCATGAAATTTCTTGTCAAGCCCCTGTTCCCAGCCGAAGGTTTCGGCAAAGATGTATGAAACGGAGCCACTCAAAACGGGAATCGCTATCAGGCCGGTGCCGATTATGCCGATCGCAAAAAGTAGGTAAGCCATGTTGCCTGCCAAAGGTTTTAATGCACTTGCAGCCTGTTCTACTGTATTGATCTGGTGAACGCCTCCTTTAAACAAAACGGTGCCGGTAGTAAGAATGATAAAATACATTACAAAGCCGGAGAATGTCATCCCAAAATCTACATCCTGCTCCACGTCATGAATGATCTTTTTGTTAACCATCAAATGTTTTTTCTGATGCTTCATTTCTTCCACCTCTACAGATGCCTGCCAAAAAAAAAGATAGGGTGAAATGGTGGTGCCCAGTATGCCAACCAGGATAGCCATAAAGTCCTTGTCAAATTTGATCGTTGGAATGAAGGTGGAATGAAGGATTTCTTTAAAATCCTGTTTATACAAAGAAGGGACAATAAAATAAACCAACATCACGATGCACAAATACTTAAGAGCGGCAGCTATTTTGACATAGGGCAAATAAATAATTAAACCCAACAACAGGATTGTAAAAACTACGCTGAAATAAGTTGCATCAATGGAAGGGAATAACAAATTGCCTACTGCTCCCATTCCTGCAATGTCGGCGCCTATATTCATTACAATGGCAGGAAAACTAAACAATAACATCAGGTACAGGATGGGTCTTGGATAATGCCTTTTGAGGGTTCCGGTTAAGCCCTGGGAGGTGACCAAACCAATTCTTGCACACATTTGCTGGATAGAAGCCATCAATGGAAACGCAACAATGGAAGTCCATAGTGTGGAAAGCCCGTAAGCAGCACCAGCCTGCGAGTAGGTGGCAATACCTGAAGGGTCATCATCGCTGGCGCCTGTTACCAATCCCGGTCCGAGGAGCTTCCAAAAACGGGTGAGCTTAGATCGTTTATTTTCCCTGGCTTTCATTCTATTACTTCATTGTTGCACGATGTTTTATTTTTTCACCGCAATTACAATTCCTGTTGCCCAAACTTGTTTGTATAAAAATAAGTCATCTCTTGTTTCCAAACTGGCAACTAATTTAGCTCCGAAGTTAGAACATCCCAATTTTGGGTGAGTTATTACCTGCCAGCTTTTCTTTGGCCGGGTTTAATCATTTTAACCAGGTACAATTCTGTATTATCAAAACCACTGCCTAAAAAGTTTTATAATTGCCGACATCAATCATTTCTCATTCAGCCCTGTAATCGGCACTCCAGGTTTGAAAACAGGTACAATTTTCTTCGGGGCACATGATCCATCCTTCGATTGGTGTGCCATCATCTTCAGACAGGTTACACGCTAACTCATGTTTGTTGAAATCATGCCCGCAACTGCCACATTCCTTAATATCTTCTTTACCGGCAACTTTCATTTGCGCCTGGTACCTGGCTATTAAACGTTCAAATAAATTATCAATATCATCTTTTTCAAACGGGCGATTTTCTGGTTCAAAATATATTGTCCGGTCAATAGTTGATATTTCATCTGCACTGTTGAATTCATCCTGTAAGTAAGTGTATACCTGGTAACAGACCCCATTTGTTATTCCCTTCTTCAGTAGATTGCTATCAGCAAAAAAGATTACAATAAACCATGAAGCATGCTTTTTGGGATTGTAAAAAATTGAATATTCTGAAGGTTTCGGGTCAAGTGATTTTGAAGCTGCAAACATTTGCCCTATGACTTCTTCGATTTTATCTGCAATGACTTCGGGTTTACTCATTTTTTTTCACTTGTTTTTTGGATACATTCATTATGATACTTCGATTATAAAGTATCAGCCTTCTGATTAATGTTCTGCTTTTGGAAGGTATTGGATTTCATTACTGGTAGAACCGGAGCAAAAAAATATACTCTCAACAATATAAAAATATACAATGTTATTTATACTTCGAAAGGGGTAAATTAATGAGTTTTTAATTTGCTCCATAAAGATAAAAAGTACAAGAGTGCGACGCCACCGAAGCTTAAAAGTAGTACTTCTGCCTGGCTCATAAAAAAACAACTCACGGTTTTATCCCTTGTGCAGTATAGTTAAGCCCACCACTTGAATTGCACCGCTCCTTTAGGACGGTGATAAAGTGATAATTATTCTCTTGCCGGCTTTAGCCAAATAGCGATTTCGCCTAAAGCCTTATTTTTTTGTTAGTTTTACCCCATCCGCAGCGTAGGATGTGTTAGTTGAAATTGTATAGCCTTGTAGGAACGGCCGCGGCCTGTTCCTACGCACAAAATTATCGTCCCTACAGTAAAAACTGAAAAGGAAAAGTAGAAAATATTCAGCGCTAAAATTATTTTCGAGCGCTTAATAAAGTCAGCTTTGAAAAAAAATCTTCGAACATCAAACGGGTATCCAAATGGGTGTAAACACGAATATTCCTGGCGGAAGCATTCACTTCATACAAACCTGCGCCATTGGTTTTTAGGAGCAGGTTTTAATGCATAGTTACTTGAGAATGATGTCGATACCTAAATTATAATCCAGGCTGTATAATGCTTGGAATTATTTCTCACAGAAAAGGTATTGACAAAAAGAATGGTTATCTCCCGGAATAATTTTTAAAGGGATAATCTACCTCATAATTTGTATAAATATCAAATAAAATACAGTAAAATGAATTGATGCTAAATGTTCATTTCTTCAATTCCCCGTCCGTTCTTTAGCATGTGGTATTGGCACTTCTTTTCCTTCAGATTGCCTGCAATGCTACCGGGCTGTTTAATGATCCGTTTCTTTCTTAAATCTAAAGTCGCATTTTTTTGCACCTAAAGCAATGGTGCCGTTCCTTATTAGTTTCAGTCCCGCTAACCGGGAAGTTACTTCATCAACCTCGCAAAGTATCGATGAATACTTTTCGTAGTGATGTTTTTTAAAAAGTTTACAAATTCCACATTCTAAAATGTCAAAGCCATAGCCAAAGCCAAATGTTTCTTTTTTATCAGTGATGATTTTTGCAACAAAACCGTTTTCATGGGCTTTGCGGCTTACTCTTTTGCCCAATGCATCGATAAAGATTTTTGATAAAAGGGTATTGGCAAGTTTTGCGGGAACCCGTTTTAGGAATTGCTGGATTTTATTTTTTGGCCGAACGTATTCGGTCACTATTTCGAGACAAATTTTTCTGATGGATTCAAATGTTTCTCCCCGTTCATCCAATGTTTTTATCAGGGCTAAAAAATAGGCGCTGAAATCAAGTCGCTTATCCAATGGATTACCGGAGGAGGAAGCGAAATGGGTGTCAGCCGAAATGATGTTGAAGTTATTTTCAATGCCGGCAATTATTTCGCCTGAATAACCGGGATACTCATTTTTGATAACCTGAATAAAATATTTTTTATAAGTCCCCATTTCAATAAGTCATTCTTTGGCCTTACAAATTTATATACTTTAGCCCTGGTAATGCAGGCGGGTGAAAAAGTTGTTATACGATCTATTTCCAATCCCAAATTACAATACTCCATTCGATATTCTTTCTGTCAGTGTACCGGTGTATTTCAACAAATCCAATTCTTTTGTGTGCATTGATGGAGCGGGAATTACTGGTAGAAATTTCAGTAATAGCGAAATCATATTTGTTTTTAAAACAGTTTTTATAGGCTGCATAACTATTGTCGAATAATCCCTTCCCGCGGTAATTTTTATCAATACAGGCTTGTCCCACAACCAGGTAATGGTATGCTGAAATCAATTTTTCCTTGTAGTATAGTTGATCAAATAATTCAAACATGGGAATTAAAACGGGGATATCATACTTTGAGTTTTTTGTCATAGCAAGCAGGTAACCTGCTATTTGCTCCCCATCCTTTATTATCAAATGTTGTTCATACTCATTTAATTTTTTCAGATCCTCCAGCGTATGTGAAACGGTAACAAAGCCTTCACTTTTAATTTCGCTTTCTGACAGGTTTTGCGGGAGATTGTTTTTTTGCAAATCCAGGATTCCGGCAAGCTCTTTATCTGTTTTAGAAGTTGTATAAGTAATCATGAGACTGATTTAAGGGGCGAATGGTTTGCACCGGTACAGTGCAGGAGACTTATTATTGGTACTGCCATATTTTGCCAGGCATTATTGACGGTCGTGGTTTACTCTTTCATATTTTCCTCTGTTTTGTCTTCTTTAGTGTACAGAAGATTGCTTACCATGTAGCCATCTTCTGCATTATAAATATTGGTAACGTCCATTGTAATATTTCCAATATTGTAAGTGTTGTTTTTTTAAGTAGTTTAAGGGGTTTGGTAAAATGCTTTCTGCTATCTTGCCCGAATTAATAATAAATTTTGCCCCGGTTTCATGACTTGCAGCCACCTTTTCTACAAATACTTTCATTTTATCAATATTAAAATAGCCAAAAATATTACCAGGGTACACCGCTCCTGAAAATATTTCTTTTAATTGAATGGTAAGAATGTTTGCCTGTATTGCATTAATGTTCAACTTATCTGCAAATAAATGGGAATTTTTTTGTTACTTCCTCTGGCAATTAGTTCATTGTAGTCATTTGTAATAAAACTATTTGGTGCCATTATAATTCAATTCTGAATCTGTTTCAAACGCTAAATTGCGTCCATGGTTGGCGGCAGTTTGTTACTATACTGTCTTTCAAATCTTCCAATGAGTCGATATCCTGATTCAGCTCTTTATTTTATATCATTGTGCCCTAAGTATTTAATTTCACTTATCTGTACAACAGGCTGAATATTAGTGTAATTTTTAAAGTCACTAATAACTGCATCTCTGTTTTGTGTTATCGCTTTATTATATTCATCAATATCAACAATGTAAAAGTAACCTATGGTCACAAAAGGCACTTTATCATTTGGCGTTCTGCCGGCTATGCCCTTATCAATTTCATAAAATTTTAAATTTTTGCCTAAAAATCCTGCTACCATTGGCATGTGTTTTTTTTCATAATAGTCCATATCAAAGGTTTTATCTTCCCCATTCGGATAGAGTATTGCTACCTTAAACATTCCGGTTTCCGGGGTAGATGAGTGTGTCAGTTGACTGGTTTTGCAACTTATCAAACCTATAAAGGCGAAGATTAGCAGGAAGAGATTGATTTTAGTTATCATATAAATTAGTTTTAAAGATTTTTGTTTCATCAGAACTCTTAGTTGCCTCCAATGTTGAGTATTTGCGAATGCAGGGAATTTATTGAAAGTCTAGCCCGAACTACTGATGATGCTTGCACATAGATGAGGTTATAAAGTCAAGCCCTGCTTTTGCAAATACTACTGTGCGTAGTTTTTAAAATCTAATGATTACTTATTAACTACAATGGCCTTATCCAAATATTTCTGAAACTAATAGGTTCAGTTGGATCGGGATGTGCTTGAAGTCTGATAGGGGAAGCATTGTGTGGTTCGTAAACAGGGTTACCAACCCAAAATGTTTGCCCCTTTGCTTCTACATGGTCTTGAATCAATACTCCGTTTTGTGTTACAGTAAGGTAGGCTGGAGATTTCAAAGAGTTATCGTTCTTGAAACGTGGCGCTTTCCAGATTATGTCATAACTCTGCCATTCACCAGGTTTTTTACAGGCATTAACAAGTGGTGTGAACTGCTTATATAAAGCGCCGTTTTGCCCGTTTACGTAAGTATTGTTTTTATAGCTGTCCATGATTTGCAGGTCATAACCTTTTTCAAATAATCCATCAATCTTTCCTAAATAGGCGAGAATAACACTACTATTTCCGCGGTCCTGTCCGCTGCCCGTAATATTTATTGGAATTTTCCATTCAAGATGCAATTGGTAGTCCATGAATTTTTGTTTTGTCATGATGCCTCCCATTTTTTTGTTTACAGTTATAATGCCATCTCCAATATCCCAACCTGGCGCTTTTGTACTGTCGTCACCATACCAGGCATCAAGATTTTTACCATCAAATAAAATTATTGCGTCCGATGGAGCATCTTGCGGGCTAATTCCGGGTGTTACAATTGGCGGAACAGGTGCATATATTTCTGTCTTAGCTGCTTCTTTAATGAGACTGTCCCAGTTTAGTTGTTGCGCCTTCAAATAAGATGATATTAAAAATGTCGATAGAAATAAAACGAGGTTCTTATTCATGTCTTAGATTTTATTGAGTATAAGTTAAGTTAATTACGCACAACGGACAAGGCTTTTTGCAGTTGGGGAATTGACCAACTGTCCGCCCGGAACTGAAGCTAAATTTATAACTAAAAGCCGAAGTTTAGAACTACTGCCCCGGCAGAATTCCGTCCGGCGAAACCAAAGCCTGGATATGCACTGCCGTTGAATGCTTCAACGTCCAGCCCCAATTGCACAAAACCTGATGTTCACAGTGTATTGACTTGAAAAATGGTGCAAATGGAACAAGCGTAAGAACCTGTACAAGAGCCGTCAATGGCTACATGCTTTGTATAAGCTTCAACCGGGTTTCTTTGCCCATTGGAGTGCATGACCGGCTTACTAATTGCCACCATCATTTTGAAGAGCCGTATGAATGGAGAGGTTCACGTACGGTTCTGTGAGGAGCAGGGGGCAATCCCCCTTGCTTGCCCGACTGTGCGCATGGCTAATATGAACTACCTCTTTTTTCGAAGTGGCTTTAATTTTATATGGTATCAACTTTTGAGTATTAGTAGTAATCCTACTGATCAGGTCAGTAGGATTTTGGTCATTTGCGTTTATTTAATTTTTCCTGTTTGTTCTGCATAGGCGTTAATATACCAACAAACTTTTGTCTTTCTAACCCTATCCGCCGCCTGGGATAATTTTAAAACAACGGATGAAAGTTAACCCCGGGGTTTTCAACATCCACCCTTCCCGGGTATGGCATAGATCACGTTGCCTGAAACAAATAAATTGAAGACCTTATCTTTTATAGAAGCAAGTAATAATTTCCATGTTTTTCCCTTGTCTGATGATCTGAAAATACCGTCAGGATGATCAACACAAAAGAAGTTTTCACCAACCTGGATAATTGAAGTCTGGAAGGCTTGCACTCGAGGGCGATCAGCCCAGGTCCGCCATATTGAATCAATAACAACTTTGTTGCCGGCATCAATGGGCTGCCAGGTTTTACCGGCGTCGTAGGATGTCCTTAAACTCCTGGTACCCGACTCTGAACCAGCGGTGATAGCGGCGAATCCATCTTTGATCGGTTTTACATCGAAAGCCACACTGCTATCACTGATCGCCACCGCCCAGTTTTCGCCATTATCAGTCGATCTTATTATCTTTCTCATACTGATCGCCAGCAGTACGCCATCCGACTCTGCCAAATGCCCTGCCAGGCTTCCGGCATGGACATGTTTCCAGGTTTTTCCACTGTTAGTAGTTTTAAAAAAGCCTCTGTCGGTACCAATGAAAATTGTACCTCCGGCTGTCTCAAAAACGCTGCGTATTCGTGGCTCCTTAAAATTTTCGAATATCGGCGACCATACACTCGTTCCGTTTGTCGTTTTCAAATTTACACCCCAGTACTTGTTGGCAAATATTCCGGACTTACCGGGGACAATGCTGCTATGTTCCCCGATGAACCGGGGCAGGCTGTCAGGGAAAAACGCTTTGGTCCAAAAAGGAGCTGTTGCATTTGGTGTACTGTGATAGAGTTCGTTTCCAACTCTTAAAAACAGCCCTTTATCATTTGCAAAGAAGCTATTTCCCCGGATACCATCTTTCCGCATTTTTTCTGGCAGCCCTTTGCTGATGTCCTGCCAGGTTTTTCCGCCATCTGTAGATTTAAAAACGAACTTTGCAGTTACAGCCTTATAACTTTTTTGTTTTTGCTGACTATCCGGGAGAGGGGATGACCGTGGAAATTCTAACGCCTGGTTACAGGAAAGGAATTCAAAAAGGAGCCCCGAAATAATCGGGATGTACCACAAAAAAGCAAGGCTAAAGATTTTCATGACTATTATTGATTTGGTGAAACAATAAAGTAAAGATATCGGGCGTCAACTATCGGGAAGCTTTTTAATAGTAAAGAGTTGTAAAGGATGTGTAAAACGTTTGTAAAACCACCGAAAACTGAGGCTAAATAGATTATTTTTGCGCACATGAAGCCATTTATTCTGTTCGGATCTTCCATCATGATCATTGCTATTTTGATTCCTGCTGTGGCATTTATCAGTAAAAAAAATGAAATCCCTGAGAAGCATTTAGAAGTTGTATTGCGTAATTTAGGACATCAGTTGTTGCTTACAGCTAAAGATTCTTCATCCCGTGTGCTGCCGGTTAAAAAATTAAATGAAAATAAATACCAGGTATCCTTTCAAAATGACTTTGGTTTTATTTCAGATACACTCATCAATTTAATTCAGCGTACATTTCAAAAAAATGGTCTTGCAGACAACTATATAGTGAATTTGAGAAAATGTAAACAAAATGAAACTGTGTTTGCATTTGAAATAAATAACCACACAGGCGATTTAACACCTTGCAGAGGCCGTACGCTGGAGGTTGGTTGTTATGTTATTGAAATGGAATTTTTGAAGAAAAATAATTTTAATTTCTTTTGGTTGTTGCTATTGATTATTCCTTTGAGTGTTATTGGTTTTTATGTGAACAATAAGTTTCGGAAAAAGGAAGAGCAGGAATCAATCCCTGATAACAATGATTATATACAATTAGGAAACTTTCAATTTTATACAAATGACAATCTTCTTAAAATTGAAAATAAGAGTATTGCGCTTTCGGAAAAAGAAACAAAGGCACTAAAAATATTTGCAGAAAATATAAATGAAATCGTAGAAAGGGAAAAACTAATGAAAGAAATTTGGGAAGACGAAGGTGTAGTGGTGATCAGTAGAAATGTTGATGTATTGGTGTCTAAACTACGTAAGAAATTAAGCGACGATAACTCTATTAAATTTATTAACGTACATGGCAGGGGTTACAAATTTATTATTGAGTAAATAGCAATTAAAAATCAGGTAAAGGGTAAAACAAATTTGGCGTGTGATTAGTACAGTAGTAACCTGGCAGACACAGGACGGAGTCCTGCGCCTGCCGGAGGGGTTTGTCGGGTATACGACTAAATGTTATAAGCCGTTTTTCTTTGTCCGCTATTCATTAGTTACTAAAGTTGGAACTTTTGTCGTCTAAGATTTGAAAAGTAAAACTTAATTCGTGTCTTGTACCCGCAACGCTTTTATATTTAACGTCATCAATTTTGATAGCAGCGAAGTAACCATTTATATTTTCCAGCACTAATATTTCACCATTGCTAATTAATCTTGTCCTTGAACTTGAATTATAAACACTACCATCTTTGATTTCATTTATTTCTTTGTTTCCATCTGCGATTGCGATTGTCTTAATAGTACCAGGGTCATTATATGCATGAATACTACCATTGCCAGCTCCAGACCATTTAGTTTCAAACATTAGTTCATTATTGCCAATTGTAAAAAGTCCGTTGTTATTTGTATAGTTAAAGGTTGCTGTACTTGTTAAATTAGGGTTAGCATTAAATTGCTTTATAAAGTCAGAATTGTCACTAATAATTTCTTCTCGCAGAATCCTTGGGAAGTAACTTATTTCAATTCCAGCTTCTTTTAATTTTCTGCAGCCATTATTGTAAATTTTTGGATTAGGGTCTAAATAACCAATATATACATGCTTTATTCCTTTTTCAATTATCCAATCCGAACATGGCTTATGATTGTTTCTGTGAGTACAGGGTTCTAAAGTTGTAAAAAGGGTTGCTCCAGAAACATCTACTCCTTTTAGCACTTTTTCAAATAAAGTATACTCTGCGTGGTCGCCTTCTCCTAATTGTCCTCTAAAGGCAGTACCCAATATTTGACCGTCTTTAAAAATAGCAGCACCAACTTTCGGGCTTAGTTTTCCGTCTTCTGAAACAGAATTTTTACCATTGTCTATGGCCATTCTCATTAGTTCGTCAATAATATTTTGTTCCATAATTTATTTTGCGGTGCCTTTTAAAATGGCATTGTTGTAGGCAGTTTTCGATGTAAAGTCATGGGCTCATGATTTTAGTTTATTTCGATAGCATACTTTTTTATTAATTCACTTAAAATCATTTGATATGACTGTACTTGATTAGAAATGTTTCCTTCTACAGCTACTTCTGCATTTAAATAATTCGATCTTTTAGGATCGCATCTATAATTTACTTTGCCGCCGAAACCTAACTTATTTCCAAAAACAAAATTTTGACCGTCCTTGGTCAAAGTAAAAACTTCTAACTCATTTTCGCTCATTTTTACAATTTTGTGTTCTGCAAAATCTTGTTTTATGCATTCCAAAAACTTACTAAATACTTGGTCAAGTCCGCCTTGCAGAATTACATTGTTTCTAAGCTGACTTTTGTCACTACTATATTTTGAAAAAAGGAATATTGCGACTATGGCAATAACTATTAAAATCCACATAGAAATTTATTTTGTTTCAAAAGCAGACATTTGCTTTATATAAAGATTACACAATAATGAGTAGGCCTGAGAGTTAAGTTTGGTTTCTTTTGTGATGTATAGATCTTTGTTTTTTATAAATATGTCTAACAACTCTAAGCATTCTAAATTATCTTCGCTCTCTGCTTTATGTGCCCAGGTATAAACATCAGGGAAACAGGCAATGAACGAAGAGCTATAATGGGGAGAAAGTAATCCTAATTGTTTTTCTGTCAAAACCCTAGTCATTGACACTGTTCCGTAATTTGGCTCACGATAGTCGAGAAATGAATAGTTAGTAACTATATCAAAATTCTGTAAACATTTATTTATATCTATGTCCAAAGGAATACTAAGTAGTCTGCCAATTTCAATCATTTCAAGCCCTTCAGGACTGAGTTCGTTTCGGTTTTGGATTTCGCATAATTCATTTAAATAATCATTCCATTCATTCATAGGTATTTGTTTTTAGGGTAAGCCAAATTAAATTGAAGATAGTCTTTCCTATTTGACCACAGCAAATGTTTTTGTTTATTAAAGAAACAAAAGAGGTGAAAAAATGAAGTGATTCACAATTTATTTCTTTAACTCTTCTGTCCATGAAGTATAACTATTTCTGGTGAGAAATTGCTTACCCCATGTAAGCCGCCGTTATATTGGTTTGAGCTGCGGTTTCACTTTCTCAAAAAATGCTTCGTAGCCACTTTTTATATCGCCCATTGTTAAACCTGGGAAACCACAATACTGAAAGCATATCCTTAAATAGTTTATAAATGTTGTGTCGTTCGGTTCGTTCATAAAATTGCTGTCAATACTAGGTTCATTTGTTATTTGCATTGCATAAGCTTGTCCACCACTAACATTATCTTTGTGCAAATAGTCAGCCGCTAAATCCAAAAAAGCATTACCTAAATTTTCATCGTCAATATATTTTTGAATATCTTCTTTCCACCATTCGTCAGTAACTGTTTCAACAACAGCATCAAGACTTGCAATTTGTATTGGGTCTGCCATCTCCCACATAAAATTTCCATTTGTTTCATAGTCCCAAACGAAGTTCACTCCTCCAACAATTTTATAAAAAAATTTCAGTGAAAGTGGAACAAAGCCAAATGGCCTGACTATGTTGTCCAGTCTCTCGAGTAAAATACTAGTGTCATGTAAAGGTTTATTTAATGGTCTCTCAAAATTATACTTTGGCTCCGACTTAAAGAGGTAATTGAGTTGTTTCAGTTCTGAGTAAATTATCTCAAAATTATAAGCAACTCTTTCAAATGTTTCTCTCAGCACCTTTTCAATGTCTGGTAAGTAGGTTGGCAAAAATGCGTCTTGCCCCAAAGCATAAATGTCTTTATAAACTTGTTCTGTTTGACCGTTGATATATCTTTCATAGAGTGTCATACTTGAAGTGGTTGTAATAATGGCCATGTTGCCTGCAGGTTTATTTGTCTGCCCTGAAGTCTTTGTAAATATAAAGCTGATACATTGATTTTAATGTGTCAACTGGGGTCAAAGTATTTTCGTTTGTCTTCTTTTTGCTTTAGAACAAATGTCAACCAAATATGATAACAAAAAGAAGAAGCCGATAAGTGTCAACGCAATAATTAATGGTTTTGATTTGTCAACAAATGAAATTGGGCGGCTGTCTTTAATAATTCTGAATGCTCCATAAATTAATGTGCAACCAAAAAGTAAATAAAGCAATAGTTTTTCAACACCTAAAATAAAAGAAGTCTTGTCTAACTGAAGTAGTGTCAGAATTATTATTCCAACCGTCAACACTATAAAAATTATTGTCTCTCTTCGTTTGAACATTTGTAGGGTGTCGATAAAACTTGCAGGCAACAAAAAATATAGATGATATTAAACGCCGCGTCTTTAATCATTTGGTGATTGATAATCAAATGCTTGTCATGATACATTTTGTTCGTTATTAGTTACAATCTGTTTTATCCTGTTATCGCGTCATCATTCATCAACCCTGCTTACTTTGTTTGCCACTATTTCTTTTCACCTGTAAATAGCAGGGTAATGCGCTCCCGAAATAACCGCAAACTATTGCCGGTACTTTACAACTTTTCTCCTTATAAACACCATTGCCTTATTATAAAAACTCAATAATCATTTTCCTTAGCTTTTGGCTTATCGGTTTTAGAAGGAGGCAGTTTACTTTTATCAACAGGCTTTGCGGCGGGCAGGGTTCCGTTCCCTTTTTTATCATCCGGTTTAATGGCAGGAGGGGTTACCGGTTTGCCATCTTTTTTATCATCGGGTTTAACGGGTAAAGTATTGTTGGGAACCTTTGGTTTTACTTTATTATTTGTATCGGGCGCTACGGGGCTCAGATCACTTTCAATGGGTACGGTTGGGGCGCCCATATCGGTGAGGGGTTCATTGGTAAAGTCGCTGGCATCGCCATTGCCCTGGTCATCGGCATTCTCGTCGCCTTCGTTTACAATGCTTTCAAAGCGCTGATCGGCGTAGATGGGGTTGTTGGCCATCTCGGCGGGTTCTTCAAACCTCAATGTCTGTCCATAGGGCAGGGTTTTGTCGGCATACACTTTCTTCATAAAATAGCCCCATTTCGGAAGCGCCATTTCGTTACCGCCGCTGGTACCTGCATATATCCGGATGAAGGGGTCATCGCAACCCACCCAGGTGCCTGCAAGCAGTTCGGGTGTATAGCCCATAAACCAGCCATCGGTATTATCGTTGGTGGTACCTGTTTTGCCTGCTTTTTCAGCGGGTATATCATAGTTGTTCAGCGATCTTCCGGTACCTATTTGTACTACACCCTGCATTAACTTTACCATGGTAAATGCATCCTGTTCGCTGATCAACTGCTTGCTGGCGATCTGTGTAAAATCTTCCAGCAGGTTGCCGTTTTTATCTTCTACCCGGCTGATAAAAATGGGTTCGGTACTGAATCCTTTATTGGGAAACATGGTGTACGACTGCAGCATTTGTAACAGGGGAATTTCGGCAGCGCCCAATGCAAGCGATGGAAAGGGAGCCAGTTTTGCGCTGATGCCGGCCGACTTTGCAAAGTCGATGATCCGGTTTACACCCAGCATATTGGTCATTCTTACAGCGGCAGTATTTTTTGAAAAGGCAAGGCAATTGGCCAGTGTACCGCCACCACCGCTAAAAGTTCTTACTTCCTTACCATATTGTACCGGTCCGCCTTCAATGACGGTAGACGGGGTATAGCCGGCATCCTGCACCGCCAGCGCATAAATCAATGGCTTAATGGTAGAGCCTACCTGCCTGCTGGCTGTAACGTGATCGTATTTAAACCATTTAAAATCGATACCACCCACCCAGCATTTTACCTCACCCGTTTTTGGGTCCATGGCTACAAAAGAGGTTTGCATTAATTGCTTGTGGTACTTAATAGAATCTCTTGGCGTCATTACCGTGTCTAATTCCCTTTTCGCATTCCAGGCAAATACTTTCATTTTCACCGGCACCAAAAAGGATTTCCGGATATCTTCCGGTTTTATTTTATCCTCCGCCATATTCTTCCAGCGCTCACTGTTTTTCATGGCGTTTTCTATAATACTTTCACGGGCCTTCCACATCCGGTCGCCATTGTTTTTCAACAGGCTATTCAGTTTTCGTTGTATTACCGGCATGTGCTGCACTACCGACTCCTCGGCATACTGCTGCATTTTTGAATCGATGGTAGTATATATTTTCAGTCCGCCCCGGTGGAGGTCGTAATTTTCACCGGTCTTTGGGTTGGTATGTGTTTTACACCATTCCTTCATCCGTTCTGCCAATGCCACCCTGAAATAGGGAGCAATACCTACATTGTCATCTACTTTTTTATAATTGGTGATCAATGGTTTGGCTTTCAGCTTTTCAGCCTGTGCTTCCGTAAGGTAATGTTGCTTGGTATCCACCATTCTTTCTATCACCGTATTGCGCCGGTTAAGCGATGCGGTGGGGTGGCGGATGGGATCATAAATAAAGCCTTTCAGCATGCCTACCAATACGGCTGATTCTTCAATATTCAACTCCGATGGTTCTTTTTGAAAATAAATTTTAGCGGCGTTCCTGATACCGTAGTTGTTACCCCAGGCTGCCCTGTTCAGGTAAAGGGTAATGATTTCTTCCTTGGTGAAATTACGCTCCAGCTTTACCGCGATGATCCACTCTTTAATTTTTTCAACGCCTCTTTTTAAAACATTTCCCTTTCCTTGGCCAAGCATCATCTTTGCCAGTTGCTGGGTAATGGGGCTCCCGCCTCCCGCTGTTCCAAATTTTAAAATAGCTCTTGCTACCGCCCGGGCATCGATGCCGGAATGGTCGTAAAAATTTTGGTCTTCAGTGGCTACCACTGCATGAATGATATTGGGAGAAATTTCATTGTATTTTATTTCGCTGCGGTTTTCCGCATAATATTTACCCATCAGTTTTCCATCAGCGGTATATACTTCGCTGGCCAGGTCTGCTTCGGGGTTCTCCAGGTCTTCCAGCGAAGGCATTTTTCCAAAGACGCCAAAATTAGCCAGCAAAAATATTAACACTACCAGCCCCAGCCCCCCAAAAAACAGCCTCCATAATATTTGCACTGATTTTTTCGTCGTCGCTTTGTTGTCTTTTTTATTTTTCATTGTATGCTATGGAAGTTGATGGTTGATAGTTGATGGTTAGTAGTTGATGGTTGATAGTTGATGGTTCCGCGACCTTCAACCTTTAACCTTCAACCATCAACCTTTTGCTTTTAAAAATCCCCCGGGTACACTTTATTTAATAATGCTATGTAAGCCGCAATATCTTTATTTGTTTTTAATAATTGAAGATTTTCATCATTTACCGGGTAAAAAGTATATTTATTGGCAGGTAACCAGGATACTTCATCCGGTGCCGCTTTTTTTACCTTCAGCAAAAACAGGTATGCCGCATTCGCATTTGCAAAGGAGGTAAATATCAAAACGGTCCGGTCTTTATCTAGGGCGTCTCTAACGATGGTAATGGGCTCGCCCCTGAAACTTTCGTTGAGATAACGGGTGAATGCATTCTTCGTTTCATTAACATACGTACCGTCTACCTTATCCAGTATCATCATCACGTTTTGCGGCGTTTCTATATTGATGCTAAAAGGGCCATTGGTGAACAATACACCAGCTTTTCTCAGGCTGTCTTTTGCGGGTGCATTAATAACTCCGCCAATACGGGTGTTGACAACAGCGGCCTGCGCATTTACTGAAACCGTAGCCGGGTTGATCGATGTTTTTACAGTATCCCTTACCACCGGTAGTTCGTTGCTGGCCAGTCCTTTCTTCATAGTTGCATCCATCTGTTTTATACCTACCGTATTGGTATCAATATTACTCACCGGAGATTTGATCAGGCTTAAATCATTTCGTACCAGCGGTGACCTGTCATCTATTTTAACTATTTCATCATCTTTGGCCCTTGTAATTTCCAGTTTGGAAAGATAATCTTCAATTTCGGCCCTTCTTTTTAATACATCAATCATGCGTATTGCCTTGGGCGTAAGCTTTGCATTGGGATACAAACCGGCAATATTACCGAGTACGCCGATCGCCAGGCTATCTGCTCTTTGTTTGATATGGTAAACCGCTTCGATGTACAATAATTGAGGGCTCCAGTAATTATTGCCGTACAGGCTATCCGCCAGTTTTTTATCCGCAAAAGCCTTGTCAAAATTTCCTTCTATGAACAGGTTATAAATGTTTTCGTATCTTTTGGTGCCTTCCTCATTTTTTGCAGAAGGGTTAGCCGCCGCCGGGTTATTTATAATCAATGCTGCCAGACTGCCTGCACAATTATTGGTG
>JANPIJ010000128.1:0-19221 GCA_031424955.1 Ferruginibacter sp.
ATGTCAAAATAGTAGTAGAAAGCATCGTTTTAAAATAAACAGAACAAACGCTTTGTCAATGGTAAAAGAAATAGCATTGAAGATATTCCTGCATAAAATTATTCAACCAGCATTGATAGCATTAGACAAAATATTAAAAGCAACAACTGAAATAATAAGACCCAATAGAAAATTTCCAAGAAAAAAACTTAAAAAGAAACCACCATCCATGAATTACAAACAATTGTAGCTAATTCAACGACATTGAACTATAATTGACAATTGAAAAAGCACAAATAACCAAATTACTAATCCGCCAGATTAGATGAACTCAAGACTGTTTTAAAGAATTAATTTTCAAATTCTGTAATGATATTGAAATCGCAGGATATTTTTCAGATGATCTTCAACAACTGCCTCATCCCTTATCTTACCGAAACGTGAGTATTTTCTATCTTTAAATAAAATTCAAATTCAAAAAGATCACTCCTTTTATACAATTAAATTAAACGCAGGGGCAAAAATAAATACCTTCATTTCAATTCCTCAAAAATACCTGTTAACTTATTTTTCCTCACATTATCCCAGTTAAAATATCTTCCATTCATTGCCACATATACGCCTGCGGGCAATGTCTGCGCAAAAGCAATCGAACTGCCCAGGTTAAACAATCCGTCAGAACTGCCAAATTTTATTGGGATCATGGCGCCGGTGAGTATAATCGTTTTATGGATACCGGCATGTGCCAGCACCTTCGCGGTTTCCGAAATGGTGTCGGTTCCATGGGTAATTACAATCCTGTCTTCTTCGCAGTGTTTGCATTGATGCACAATGAGGGCACGGTCCTCTGCAGTCATCTCAAGACTATCAATCATCATCAGGGTTCTTATTTCTACCGCCACTTTATTACGGCCCATTTCAAGCAGGTCGTGTAAGTGGGTATCCTTAAAATACAATTGCCCGTTCAGTTCATTGTATTCTTTGTCAAATGTACCGCCAGTAATAAAAATCCGGATATTCATAAATAAGATTGTGAGTAAAAACAATTAGAAATGAATCCCATCCGATTGCCAAAAATTATATAAAAAATGAAGCAGTGGAAAAGATACCTTTCCTGTTGAAACAATTGCAAGGCTCGTTGCAAAACCGCCACCTGGCAGCATTGGTGAAGCAATGAAAGAGCAAGCCGGGTAAATTTGCGGTTAAAGCAAAAGCTATACTTTAAAAAATAATTCAATTTTACCTGCAATAAAAAAACCGGCACCTTTGGATTTTATCCGGTTACTCCTGTTCATTAATTGCCTTAATAAGGGTAGCCTGCAAATCAAAAATCCAGTCCGGAAGTTTTGCTCCTTCAATTTTCATCTTTTTACTATCCAGCGGATCTGCATGCAGCATACTAAATTCCCAGCGGGTGCCCTCTGCATCTTTTACATCTACATGATATCCTGTTGTATTCCCAAACTCAATGGGTTGGAAATTGAATTGCCTTCCGTTGATTTCTTTATTAAAAAGATTACTCATAATAATTTAATTAAAATTGTCTAGTAAAATTTATGGTCTAAGTTACCAATTAGTGTTGGGTTCCTGATGCGAATTATTTCAACCTGAACGAATATTACCCGTTTGTAAAGACAAGGATAAAATAATTCCATTAATTTTAATTTTATAAATGGATAAAAGTTTAAATAAATACATCAGCGAAACAGGTTTTTGCTCCCGCAGGGATGCCGATAAATACATAGACCAGGGGCGGGTTACCATCAATGATAATGTGGCCATAAAAGGCAACCGGGTAATGCCGGGAGATGTGGTGGAAATAGATGGCGAACCGCTAAAAAAGAAAGAAAAAACTGTTTATCTCATCTTTAATAAACCGGTGGGTATTACCTGTACCACAGACCTCAAAGACAGACACAATATCATATCATTTATCAATTTTAAAAGCCGGATATTCCCAATCGGCCGGCTCGATAAGCCCTCTGAGGGGTTGATATTTTTAACGAATGATGGCGATATCGTTAATAAAATTTTACGTGCAGGCAACAATCATGAAAAGGAATATATCGTAACGGTAGACAAACCCATTTCAGGCGATTTTGTAAATAAAATGAGCAATGGAATCCGCATATTGGATACAGTTACCAAAAAATGTTTTGTAAAACAGGAAGGAAAAAACAGGTTCAGGATCATTCTTACCCAGGGATTGAACCGGCAAATCAGGAGAATGTGCCTGGCATTGGGCTATAATGTAGGCACATTAAAACGGGTAAGGATCATGAACATCACACTAGCCAATTTACCGGTGGGTAAATGGAGGTTTTTCACAAATGAAGAAATTAAGATAATGGAAAATCTCGTTACATCCTCCAGTAAAACTGCTGAAGGCCCATCCATTATCGATTTGGATGCACAGGAATAAGACGGCTTTAAAAAGGTATTGTGGGATATAGTCCTTACTCACTCATTATACCTTATTAACCTTTTTACTTTATTTACTTTCCCAACTCCGTTACATCATTCGTTGCTTCATTGCTTCGTACAAAATAATCCCGGTGGCAACCGATACATTCAATGACTCAAAGTCCCCCGTCATGGGTATTTGGAACTGCTCATCACATATTTTCATTAATGCAGGATATACACCATGTTCTTCACCTCCCATCACCAGGGCACAAGGCTCCTTTAGTTCCAATTCAAATAATTTTTTTGTGGCAGTCATTTCACTGGCAAAAACTTTAATGCCATTCAGGTGAAGTTCATCCACTGATTTCATTAAACTCCCTACCCTGCAAACAGCGATTTTTTCAAGCGCCCCGGCAGATGTTAAAATAGCATCTTCATTTAATGCCCCTACTCCCTTGTCGGGTATGATGATTGCATTTACACCAAAGCAAAATGCGCTCCTGGCAATAGCCCCGATATTCCGGATATCTGTTATGCCATCCAATATCAGAAACAGCGGCACTTCTCCCTTTTCTACAATGAAAGATATTACATCCTGCAGGTTTTGGTATTGAATCTTACTGATTACCGCCACCACCCCCTCATGATTGCTAATGTTGAAACTGTTTAGCTTTTCAACAGGCACTTTGTTGATTGGCACCAGGTGCTGCTCTGCCAGCTTTCTAATTTCATCAATCACCTCACCATGAATGGTTGTTTGCATATAAATGCGCTCCAGTTGTTTGCCGGATTGCATGGCATCAATGATAGCTTTGCGCCCGATTACCAGGGTGCTTTTTTTGGGGCGGTGTTGTTGTTGTCTGAAATTTTTCACAATTCAAAATTAAACGTTATAAAGGCGAAAAAAAACCATAAGCTCTTTCAAACTTATGGTCTCTGGTGAATTCCCGGTTTTGCCGGGAGGTTTGGGGAGGCCTTATTTCAACCCGAATTCTTTTTTTACATCCTTTACAGCATCTAACTTTTCCCAGGTAAATAATTCCACTTTTTTCTTAACGGATTTACCATAGGGAGAAGTAAAGATCTTTTCCACTATTTCATTCTTGCGTCCCATGTGTCCGTAAGCAGCGGTTTCACTGTAAATAGGGTTGCGCAATTTTAGACGTTGTTCAACAAAGTAAGGGCGCATATCAAAACATTTCATGCCCATAATTTTCTTTGCTATCTCGCCATCGGTCAGGTTTACCTTGGCTGTACCGTAAGTAACCACATTGATACTGGTTGGCTGAGCAACACCAATTGCATAGCTAACCTGCACCAATACTTCATCACAAAGGCCTGCAGCTACCAAATTTTTTGCGATATGACGGGTTGCGTATGCAGCACTCCTGTCTACCTTGCTGGGATCTTTTCCGCTGAATGCACCACCGCCGTGAGCACCCTTTCCACCATAAGTATCTACAATAATTTTACGGCCGGTTAACCCGGTATCGCCATGTGGACCACCAATAACAAACTTACCCGTTGGGTTAATATGATACTTGATTTTATTGTTAAACAGGTGAGCATATTTTGGGTATTTGGCTACCACCCTCGGGATCAGGATATTGATGATATCCTTTTTGATTTTGGCCAGCATCGTTTCTTCTTTGCCAAAATCATCATGCTGCGTGGAGATTACAATGGCATCAATGCGCACAGGGCGGTTATTATCATCATATTCCAGTGTAACCTGGCTCTTTGCATCCGGACGCAGGTACTTAATTTCTTTATTCTCCCTGCGAATGCTGGCTAACTCTATCAATAAAAAATGTGCGAGGTCTAATGCCAGTGGCATATAATTTTCTGTTTCATTGGTTGCATAACCAAACATCATTCCCTGGTCTCCGGCACCCTGTTCTTCTTTCTTCTTCCTGTCTACACCCTGGTTAATATCAGCCGATTGTTCATGAATGGCCGATAATATCCCGCAGGAATTTGCTTCAAACATGTATTCGCTTTTGGTGTACCCAATCTTACGAATCACACCACGGGCTATTTCCTGTACATCCAGGTAGGCCTTACTTTTAACTTCGCCGGCAAGTACTACCTGGCCTGTTGTAACCAATGTTTCACAGGCTACTTTACTATTGGCATCAAAGGCCAGGAAGTTATCAATTAAAGCATCGCTAATCTGGTCAGCTACTTTATCGGGGTGTCCTTCACTAACGGACTCTGATGTAAACAAATAAGGCATATAGTTTTAAATTTTGAGGTGCAAAGATAAGGTTACAGCAGTAAAGAACAAAGCCTCCAAATTTTATATTGGAGGCTTTGTTCTTTATTTTTGTTCATTTATATTCTGGAATATACAATTCGCATCCGAAGGCGGTAGTTTGCATTGGTACCACTGCCAATTTTTACTCTCCCAAAAGCGAGGTTGTTTTTATAGGTAAGTGAAAAGCCGTAATAATTTAAATTATAAGGGGCGTATACCCGGAACCGGTAATTGGTACCACCCTTGGTCACAAGATTCTGCACATACCGGGTAAGGTTAAAAGTATAGAAAGATCTTGTCCCCAGCGCATCTGTCTTTGATCTTAAGAAACCTCCGTAATAAGCCTGATCGATGCCTTCTGTAGGAAAGAAAGATGCAGTAAGATCCGGGTTATAAAAAGTTCCCGGACTTAGGTCATAATATAACGGTTTGTATTTCACCGTGCCGGTATCACTAATCAGGTCGAGGTATAAAAACTGCGGAGGGGTTAGTACATCATTGCCGGGACTTCCGGGAATCTGCTCTAAAAATATTTCCGCTCGGTGAACGATCCTGTTAGATAATGTTGCCAATGCCGGGATTTTCAGGTTGATTGCTGAACCCGGGGCTGATTGAATGTACAATGCACCAGGATCAGGTGTAGCAGGAAATTCAGATGTTGAAGTATCTCTCTTTATATAATTTGCATTGGCCGATGCCGTTACTGAAGCAAGGCTTCCTGTTGATAAAGGGAATGAAGCAAAGGCTGTATCCAATTTAGTATTGGTCGACACATAATGTATTTCCAGTCTTGTGGATGCATTTGCAAGGCTAACATAAAATAACCCGTTGGCATCATTGCCCCCATCGGCTACTACGGCAAAACCTTTGAATTTATTTGTAAACAATGAATCATTTTTGAAAAAATTATTCGATCCGGACGTAGATGAATCCCCGCTGGTCAATAAAGCAAGGAAAGCATCACTCAGCCTTATCCGTATCTGCCTTACAACCGAATCCTTTTTACTCGTTCTTAAAAAAGTGAATTTATTAAGATCGGGTGGGTAAACAGTGCCTGTACCAATTTGGTTATTGAGATAGGGCCTGTCGGGTTGAAAATTCAGATAATGCGTTGTAGTATCTACAAAATTGGCGGTATTTGCATCTAACTGGTAAACCTTAAAAATCTGTGGCTTGGTAGTATCGCCATAAAAACCAGTGTAGGAAAGGCAAAGAAAAGCAGAATCAAAATGTGTGGTTGCTTTTGTAGCGGGGTTGATGGTATCCAGCGCATTGCCAAAATAAAACGGGAAAAAACTGGGCTTCAGCTCCAGGAAAATATTGGCCTTTGTTTTACCAAAAACAGGGTCGTTATTAATGCTTCCCAATACATGCGTTTCAGAACGGCCAAGCCTGGTTGTATCTATCAAAGACTCCCGGCCTGTTTCAATATTTAGAATAGTATCAAAAGTATTTACATTATCGACCGCGGGTATCAGGTCTGATCCCAGTGTGGTGCTATCAATTTTGGTACAACCCCAGTTCAACAATGTAACACAAGCCAGCATGGCCATGAATAAACGTAAAAATTTTCTTTGCACAAAAACGGAATTTATGAAATGTGGGTTGGTGTTATTTTGTTCTATTTGGAAAGGTCGGCATATAATTGTAAATAGTCTGTTAAATCACTTTCCGTATTAAATGGCAAGGTTTTCTTACCTTTTATTTTACTGAATTCTTCTACCAGTTTTTTATCTACATTTTCCGCTCCGAAAGTAACGGCATCCGCATACGCAGCGCCGCCCCTGAACATTGCCGTGTTATTGATATCCTTAAAAAAGTCCAGTTCCTTTTTAGTTACATTGTCATTGATGGCTGCAAGACTCAGGAAATCGGCCCCCAGCTTTTCTTTGAAAGTATTTTCACCAATCGTAAAAATCACTTTGCAATTACTGAATACCGGCTCCTTTTTGTAAGCTGTCTTTATGAACATTGGTATCAGGCCGGTCATCCAACCGCTGCAGTGAATGATATCAGGAGGCCATCCAAATTTTTTAACGGTCTCCAGGGCTCCTTTACAAAAAAGAGCCGTCCTCAATCCATTATCATCATACCATTTTTCATTTTCATCCGTAAAAATGGATTTTCGTTTAAAGAAATCCTCATTGTCAAGAAAGTATACCTGTAGCCTGGCATTGGGTAAAGAAGCCACTTTAATTACTAGTGGATAATCATCGCCGTCAATGGATACATTGATCCCGGATAAACGAACAACTTCATGCAAGCGGTGCCTCCTTTCATTGATAATTCCAAAGCGTGGCATGATGCACCTCACTTCCATTCCGCTGTCATTGGATTTTATTGCTAATTTGTTAATGATCTCCGCAAACTCTGTAAGTTCAACATAGGGTGACATTTCGTTGGCAATAAATAAAATTCTTTTTTTTGTTGACATTTGTGCTTGATTAATGAGTCCTTGTGTGTTTCCCTAAGGGCGGCAAAGTTACAATAATTTTCTTACAATCAATTTACACCTACATTTGAAGTCTGTTCCAAATGGATAAGCAGCCCGGTGGCCTTCAACAGGCTCCTGAATTGGCGTATATTGGTCAAGCCGGCGACTGTTGTTATTACAATCGTTGGTTAACAGTGGAAATTGGAAATGATCACTAATTGGAAGTATAACATCTAAAAGAATGACCATATATAAACATCCCGCAGATATCTTTTCCGTCCTTCTGGCAAAGAGGGATGCAGGAATTTCAACCGGATTTGTGCCCACCATGGGAGCTTTACATAACGGCCATTTAGCCCTTGTATCCAAAGCCCGAAATGAAAACCAGCTGGTAATCTGCAGCATTTTTGTAAACCCCACCCAGTTTAATGATCCGAAGGATTTTGACAAATATCCTTCCACTATTGAGAATGACATTTTCGTTTTGGAGAACGCCGGATGCGATGTATTATTTATGCCATCCGTAGCTGATATTTACCCGGAGGGAATAAAACCTGCCAGGCATTACAACCTGGGAGCATTAGAAAATACGCTCGAAGGGAAATACAGGCCCGGCCATTTCCAGGGTGTTTGCCAGGTCGTAAATCGTTTGCTGGAAATTGTGCTGCCACATAAATTGTACCTGGGGCAAAAGGATCTCCAGCAATGCCTCGTGTTAAAAAAAATGGTGGCTCTGGAATCTACTAAAACAGAAATAGTGATTTGCCCTACCCAACGTGAACCGGATGGCCTGGCAATGAGCAGCCGTAATCTGAGGTTAAATGAAACTGACCGGAAAAAGGCCCCGGCCATTCATAAGGCATTGCTTTCCATAAAAAACACCATTTTAACGGGTGATACAGAGGCATTTAAAAAAAATGCAGCCGGTCAGTTAATGAACGAAGGTTTTAAAGTAGACTATGTGGAAATTGCAAATGCCGACACACTTGAAATAGTAAAGAAATGGGATGGCAAAACCCGGCTGGCAGCTTTGGCCGCAGCGTACCTGGATGAGGTGAGATTAATTGATAATATAATTTTAGATTAATCCTGCTCCTGAAAGTGATATAGCATACCGGGCCACCACTTTGCATGTTCCCCTTGTGAAGGGTGTCTTTATCAACATAACTTCGTAATTTGTAGCCCATTATGAAAAAAGCGGTACTGTCCATTTTAAAATATCTATTCTTTTTAGGATTAGGAATTTTCCTGGTATGGTGGAGCATACATAAGATGGGAGATAAAAACTGGGAGGAATGTAAAACGGCTCTCCAGTCAGCCAGGTACATTCTATTCATTCCGGTTTTTTTTATTCTCATTGCAAGTCATATCAGCAGGGCAATCCGATGGCGGATTTTAATGAAACCTTTGGGCTATAATCCTGGTCTGATAAATACTTTTTTTGCTGTGATGGTAGGCTATCTTGCCAACCTGGCAATACCAAGGCTGGGCGAGGTATTAAAATGCACCATACTGGGCAAATATGAAAAGGTACCGGCAGATAAACTGGTGGGTACTATATTGGTGGAAAGGGCAGTAGATGTAGTTTCACTGTTAATTGTATTTATCATCGCCATCGGTACGCAGGCCAGTATTATCGGCGGGTATGCGAAAAAAACAATCAGCGCTAATTTCTTATCCGGTAACAAGGAAGCAATGATCTTGAAATTGCTGATAGTGATAGCAGTTGTGGCTGTACTTTACTTTTCCCTCAGATTCATTTTTAAGAAATACAGTAACATCATTTTTGTAAAGAAAATAAACATACTCTTCAGAGGTGTAGGAGCGGGGCTTAGCAGTGTTAAAAATTTACAGAATAAAACCGCTTTTATATTGCACACTATTTTTATATGGTGTTGTTATGCGGGAGGTACCTATATCGGTTTTTTTGTAATACAGGAAACATCCGGCCTTCCCGTTGCCGCTGCTTTTCCTGTGCTGGCCTTTGCCAGCATCGGAATGATTATTACGCCTGGTGGAATTGGTACTTACCAATGGTTCATCATGGAAGTAATGGTTTTGTATGGAATTGATAAGGGGCATGGGTATGCCAACGGGCTTCTGCAATGGATCGCACAGTTTGTAATCATTTTACTGGTAGGCTTTCTGTCATTAATTGCCTTACCCTGGTACAACCGGCATTCAGCCAAACAAACAACTCCGGAATTATAAAAATTCAAAACTTAACTTTGCCATCCGTTTTTTGTAAAGGCAACCATCTAATTTTGCGGATTATAAAAAAAAAAGCAATTGGTAAAACAGAAAGTTATAGTACGAGACATTAGCTGGCTATCATTCAACAGCAGGGTATTGCAGGAAGCTGCAGATGAAACCGTTCCATTAAGAGAGCGGATCCGTTTTCTTGGCATCTTCTCCAACAACCTGGATGAGTTTTTCCGCGTAAGGGTAGCCACTCTTAAACGTATGATTGAAGTGGGTAATAAGGGAAATATGCACCTGGAAGATTCCCCCGGTATGATATTGGAAGAAATTCAGGAGAAAGTCATACTACAGCAGAAAGAATTTGACCGCATCTGGAATGAAATACTCCGGGAACTGAAAAAAGAAAAAATATTCCTGATCAACGACCGTCAGCTCAACAGGGTTCAGCAAAAATTCATCACCACTTATTTTAATGATGAGATCAGGAGCAATATTGTTCCGCTAATGATTGAAAGTATCCAGGCATTTCCAACCCTCAGCGATAAATCTATTTACCTGGCCTGCAAGTTATCCAAAAAGGATAAAAGCATACCCCAGCGTTTTGCCCTCGTATCAGTACCCGCCAGGCGGTTGCCGAGATTTGTCATTTTACCATCCAGGCAAAATGAAAAACATATTATTTTACTGGAAGATGTCATCCGTTTTTGCCTTCCCTATATTTTTTCTTTTTTTGGCTACGATGTATTTTCAGCGCATATTATAAAAGTAACGCGGGATGCGGAAATTGATATTGACAACGACGTGTCTACCTCGCTAATGGAAAAAATTGAAAAAGGAATTAAAAACAGGAAAAAAGGCAAGCCTGTTCGCTTTGTATTTGACAAAGAGATCGATGCTTCCCTGCTGACCTATCTTGTAAAGCGGTTAGGGTTAACAGAAAAAGACAACCTGATCCCCGGCGGCCGCATTCATAATTTTAAGGATTTTATCGATTTCCCCGAGTCTGTTTTTGAGCAAAAAAATACACGCAAAAAACCATTTGTACATCCTGAGTTGAGAAATATCAACAGGGTGTCAGATGTGGTATTGAAAAAAGATGTATTACTGAACTTCCCCTATCATTCTTATGATAGTGTTACCGACCTGTTGAGGGAAGCAGCCATTGATCCGCAGGTTACCAATATTAAAATTACCTGCTACCGCCTGGCGCCACGCTCCAAAATTATAAATGCCATCAGTAATGCCGTACGCAATGGAAAACAGGTGACCGCTGTAATAGAATTGAGGGCCCGCTTTGATGAAGAAGCTAACCTGGAGTGGAAGGAAGAGCTGGAAGAAGCAGGCGCCAAAGTGCTGATAGGCGTTCCCAATATGAAAGTGCATTGTAAGCTTTGCCTGATAAAAAAAGTAGTAAATAACCGTACCATACATTATGGATTTGTAAGTACCGGCAATTTAAATGAGCGCACTGCAACCATTTACGGAGACCATTGCCTCCTTACCGCCGACAGGAATATAATGGCAGATGTAAACAGAATATTTCATTACCTGGAGCAGCCTAAAACCAGAATGCATTTTTTAAGAGCCTGTAAAACGCTATTGGTGAGTCCGACCAATATGAGAAAACAATTAATACAGCTTATCACCAAAGAAATCAGATCTGCCAGAACGGGAAAACATGCCGCCATTACGTTAAAAGTAAATTCACTGAGTGACGAAATATTAATAGAGAAACTATACGAAGCAGCCAGGGCAGGAGTAGAAATAAAGATGGTGGTAAGGGGTATCTTTTGTATGCTAACGGAAAGTAAAAAATATAAACACCCGGTGCAGGCAATCAGTATTGTTGATGAATACCTGGAGCATGCCAGGCTGATGATATTTCACAATGATGGCGATGAAAAAGTATTCATTTCATCTGCCGACTGGATGGTTAGAAATATCGATCACCGCATAGAAGTGGGCTGTCCCATATTTAATAAAGAAATACAACAGGAATTAAAAGACATTATCCATATCCAGTTATCTGATAACATTAAGGCCAGGAAATTAGACAATGATCTGGAGAACCAATATATCAATCCACGCAATACAAAAAAAATACGTTCACAGGTGGAAACATATAACTACCTGCACCGCAAACTGAGTGTGTAGTGCAGGGCATTTTTCGGGAATGGTGAATGGTCAATGGTGAATAGTGAGTGGTCAATAATAACAAACAAAAAAATCTCTAAGATCCCATCCCTTTATAATTGATCTCCCCATTGCCCCAAACCGGTTGATCGATAATCCTGTTAACTTATCCACCATCAACCAATAACCTTTTCCCTGAGATAGTATCTTCCCTCCTATCTTTGCAATGAAATGTTTCTGGCTGTTTTCATTTTCGCTATTACATTCAATAACAAAAAATGCCAGGTGAATGGATTAACTCTTAACGCTTTAACAACATGAGATTAGCGGCAATCGACATTGGCAGCAATGCGGCAAGGCTTTTAATAACAGAAGTAATTACAGATACAAAAGGTGTTACCTCCTTTAACAAACTCAACCTCGTAAGGGTTCCTTTGAGACTTGGATTTGACGTATTTGAGTTGGGGACCATCTCCAAGCCTAAAATCGGCATGATATTACAAACCATGAAGGCTTATAAACATTTATGCAACGCCTATTCCGTTACACAAATTAAAGCCTGCGCCACCAGCGCCATGAGAGATGCCAAAAATTCCATAGATATCATCCGTAAAGTGAAGATGGAAACGGAGATAGAAATTGAAGTGATCACAGGTGACCTGGAAGCCGGGCTGATTTATGAAAATCATGTAGCAGAAAATATGGATAAAGACCATAGTTATCTTTACATAGATGTAGGCGGTGGCAGCACTGAACTTTCCTTTTTTAGCAATGGTATTCTCATTTATAAAAAATCGTTCAACATAGGCACTATCCGGTTATTGAAGAACATGGTGACCGATAAGGATTGGGAAGACATGAAAGATATTTTACGGAATGTAATCAAAGGCCAGAAAGAAGTGGTAGCCATTGGTAGTGGCGGCAATATCAACAAGGTTTTTTCCATGAGTAAACGTAAAGATGGCAAGCCGCTTTCATTGGAACTGTTAAGAGATTATTACAAAGAATTGAGCAGTGTTATCCTATCTGAAAGAATTACAAAATACAATCTCCGCTCAGACAGGGCCGATGTAATTGTACCTGCCATCCAGATTTATATCAACGTAATGCGTTGGGCAGGTGCCGAACAAATATTTGTACCAAAAATTGGTTTGGCCGATGGCCTGATCAGGCATTTGTGGGAAGAAGTGAAAGATAATCCTGTTCACTAAGAAGTTGTCCGTAAATGATTTCAACCTTTTTCATGTATTTTTTTAATTGCCCCGAATACACAAATTTTCACGAATTCGATACTTAATAAGGATGAACCATTAAAGGCTATCCCTTTATGCCGAAGCCCGCTATAGCCGTTGTGGTCTGTTTGTGCCCATGGTAGTGCAGGGCGGCTCATTAACAACCCATAATATTAGTGTAAACCCGGCGGGTCATCTCCTGATTTTTTTTTCGTATTTCCGTTCCATCTTCCTTCAAACGAATTCTTTTTCGCATTCCCCCCTATCTCAATATTGATTTTCAACATTTTATTTTTGGCATTCGGTTAGATTAATTACCTGCACTTGCAAGCTTTCAACTACAATTTATTCACCACATAAATTTTTTTTTATGCATAATCTAAGCAACGAATATTTCCAGAACGAATTTGAAACATCCAATAATGAATACGGTTATGAATTGTCGCCCGAGTTTGAATTCAACAACGAATACATGGGAGAATCTGCCTTTGAATTATTGCCTGAATTTGAATTTGAAAACCCGGAACTGGAAATGTATGAAGCAGAACTTGCCCAGGAGTTAATGGAAATAAGCAGTGAAGCTGAATTTGGCGCCTGGCTCAAAAGGCTTGGTAAAAAAGCAGCCGGTGTTGCTTCTGGCTTTTTAAACAGCCCGGCGGGTAAGCAGGCAACCAACGCATTGGGAGATATTGCAAAAAAAACATTACCCGGGCTTGCGTCAGGAGCCGGAGCATGGGCAGGTGGCAAACTAGGGGGCCTTGTGGGCAGGGCCGATTATGGCCGACAATTAGGTCGCCAATACGGAGCCCAGGCAGGACAAAAAGCCGCCGACCTTTCTACAGACTTTGTAAAATTTGCGGGTGATGCCGTTTCAAATTTAACACAGGAATTTGAAACAGGTGGGGTACCGGCTGTAAAGCCTGCCATAGTAAAGGCGGCAAAAAAACATTACCCGATCATTTTGAAAGTAAAGGGCACATTGAATGTGAGGCCGGTAAAAGGGCAGTTGAACAATGAGTTTGAATATAACTACGAATACAGCGGCGAAACTTATGCCGAAAGCGCCTATGAAATCGAAGGTGAAATCACACACAATGAAGGAACTTTTAATGAAATCACGGAGATGGAACTGGCATCCGAGCTACTCTCGATACAGGGTGAAGCAGAACTGGACCAGTTCCTGGGCAAACTCTTTAAAAAGGCGGTTGGTGCTGTAAAAAACTTTGCCAAATCGGGTACAGGAAAGGCGTTAGGCGGCATGCTGAAGGGACTGGTAAAAAAAGCCTTACCCATTGCAGGTGGAGCAATCGGCAGTTTTGTTGCGCCGGGTATTGGCTCGGCCATCGGCAGCAAAATAGGTACCGCGGCGGGCAATTTATTTGAGCTGGAACTGGAAGGGCTCAGCGCAGAAGACCGCGAGTTTGAAACAGCCCGTGCCTTTGTACGCTTTGCGGGTAATTCAGCCCGCCGGGCTTCCAGGATGAACAACCAGCCACCCACCGGGGCAGCACGAAATGCGATTGTCAATTCTGCAAGAAGGTATGCACCGGGCTTACTGGTAAGGGACCACAGAACCTATTACAATGATAGCGGCGATCAAACAAATGGTAACTGGTACCGGGATGGCAACCGTATTGTAATTGAAGGTGCTTAAGAACGGATATTCTTTCCTTGTGAGCAGGCATGAGTGTATATTTTTCTGGTCAAAATTTATCGATGCTTCGCAATTGAAAGACACCTGTTTGCTTTTAAAAAATTTTTAAGCAATGTATATTTTTTCCGGTGTGGTTATCAACCAATCTCTAAAAATGAATAAGATGAGGAACAGCGGCTATTCAACGTATTCAATAAATTATTACAGATAAAATTGCTCATTTTTAAAATGGAAGATGCATGACGGCAATTAACAGATATCCTTTTGACTACCTGATCAGCGAGGCGCAGTCACTATTGGCGAGGCTGCAGCAGGTGAAACCTTTTTCGATGACAATGCCAATGGTAAAAGGCGCTTCCGTTTCCAACAGGGCATTAAAAGAAGTGATGGAATTACTGGATAAAGGGAAGAACGGATTGCATGTTGCAGTATCAAACTACATTCAAAATGCCAAACAGGCAAAACAACAAAACGGCGATATCAATACATTGCAAACCTCCTTCACCATCCTAAAATTAAAATACAACAGTATATTAGACCAACTCGACATTTTTGCCGATGTACTGGCGCAAAGAGGTGAACATGATGTGGGTATCTGGCTCAGCGGATTGGATGTGCTTGCGGAAGATGGACTGGCTGTTTGTAAACCATATTTTGAAGTGCCGGCGCTGATGGTTTTTTTGCAACGGGGTCATGGTGCGGCTATTCGAAGGGCCAGGACAAGACTACCCGGTGGCGACGAAAACCCGGTAGCAGTTATTCAAATACCCAGGGAAAGAATGGTGGGTAGCGGCATTGCTGCTTCGTTGATTCATGAAGTGGGTCACCAGGCTGCGGAATCACTGGAATTGACCAAATCGCTGAAGCTGGAGTTAGGCAAAAAAATTGCTACTTCTACAAAAAACAGGATTGCCTGGCAGCATTACGAACGCTGGATATCAGAAATACTGGCCGATTGCTGGGCCATGGGGCACCTCGGAATATCTGCTACACTGGGTTTGATGGGGGTAGTAACATTACCTAAGTATTTCCAGTTCCGGCTCGACCTGGATGACCCACACCCCGCACCCTATGTAAGGGTAAAACTGAGTTGTGCATTTGGAAACGCATTGTACCCGCATGACCAATGGGCTAATACCTGGAGGCTATGGCAACAGTTTTACCCCGCGGATGATTTACCCGCAGACAAAAGAAACATATTGCAGCAACTACAGGAAGAAGAGGAAGATTTTATTCAGCTCATCCTTCAGTATAAAGCTGCGGCATTAAAGGGGAAAACGATTGCTGAAATATTCCCTGCAAAGCTACGGCAACCCCTGCAACTGCAACAGGTATTTCAGCAATGGAAAGCCAGACCACAACTGATACTGAGGGCACCTCCCACCCTGTTGTTTGCAGTAGCGGGACAGGCTAAGTACGACCTCGCTATCAATGCCAAAGAAGAAAACAGTTTACTGACACAGCAGTTGCGAAACTGGGCATACAACAGGAATTAAAAAATAATTGACTAACATTTAAAACAATATTTATGGCAACTACAAAAAAATCAGGCACTGTTACCGGCGCCGCAGGTACATTGGCCAGTGGTACAACGGTTGGCGGCGGTTCAATCAATACGGCCACTAAAGACAGCTTTCTGGTAAACCGGGACGATGCGGATTCCATACCGGTAAGACTGATCCCTTCGGAAGGAGGCTTTACCAATACCAGTCAAACAGATGATGACAGCCTGTTATGGGATTTGGTAGCATCCAGGTCAATCAATTTCAGCACTTATGTGAACCTGATGAATGATATTTTAAGATGCAACCCCGGCACATTGAACAACAAGCGGTTTTATGGTGCAGGGGAGGAAAAGAAAAATCATATTAACCGGTTACCCTTTACCAGCACACAGGCCTATAGCCTGCTCAAATTCGCCACTGAGAAATTTGTAAAAGCCGTTGTTGATTTAAACGAGGAAGAATTTTTTGACACCCCGGCAGATTTTAATTCACCATATCTTGAATTGATTTATGAAAAAATTGGCGAATTCAGAACGGACTTAAACAATAAATGCACAGAAAGGGGACTTGTTAATATCAAAGAATTTCCGGTACTTATTGAGTTGATATGGAGTTACTGGCACGAAGAAGGAATGCTGGAACAAACCATGCATGCCATTGCCAAACGCTTTCAAAATATCCGGAACGGCGCAAATGACCCGCTGGCCAATCTTGAAATTGACCCGCTCCGGCCATTGAATAATATTTTGTGGGGATACATACAAGATGCACAGCACCGGCTGAGCGTTGCAAGAAGGGCATACGAATACGACCATCATTATGGTATACAACTCATCGGTAAGGCCATCTCCAATTTTTCGCCTGCCGATAGCCGTTCCAAATTCATTGAGGCATTTCACAACCTGCTTTACCGCAGTGCGGTGTATTACAAAGAAGCGGATGACCTTACCCGCCGTGCGGATGGGTTCCCGGTGCTGAATGCCCTGAAAGAAGTACACTTGTTATTATCCGAAGGCGCCCATAACCAGTTTGGAGATCTACCTACCACCGCCAAAGTGGAGATGCTGATGGAGCAATGGATACTTTCACAACCGGAAATAAGGGAGTTTTTAGGAGGCAGGCTAATGATCCCTTATGATGAACCCTGGATGGACCGGGTAGACACCATGAAAACACTGCAGGGGTGGCCGAAAACCAGTATCAGCTATTACCACGACCTGGCAAGGTTTGGCGAGCAGATTATTTTAAGCATCCGCTGGACCAACTGGACATTACAAAACGACCGGGAATTTGCAGCGGCATGGGCCAATACCTGGAGAGATGCGGTGCAGCGGTATATTCACTGTTATCAAACGGTAACGGGTGTGGATATAGGAGTTGATGCGTACGAACAATCCGGGAGTGCCAAAGCAACCATGCCGGCATTATTGATACAACAAAAATACCAGCGGGAAAGAATGTATAAGCGATAAATGAGTGATGAATGATGAGCAATGAGTGATGAATAATGAGTAAGGCATGATGAGTAGTGAGTAAAGAGAAAGAGAGTGATAATTAAGGAGTCGTTGTCGTTTACTTAAGATAATTATTTGTTTACAAACATTAGTTTTTCATCCGATTGCTATCGGATTAAACATTGTTGTGTTATGCTAATCCCGAAAATCGAGACTCACTTGTACTTTTAAATCCACCTGGATCACCGATTCGCTGCTGATTGGCCCACGTTGAATAATGAGTCGTGAAGATAAGTTTTAAATAGCCGACTTGGTGGGGGTGGGAAAAGTTAGTTAAATGGTTCATTTAGTTTTTATCTCCTTTTTTCAAAAAAAAATTACAAAGCCATATACTACTCACATTCATCACTCATCATTCATCACTCATTACTCATTACTCATCATTCATCACTCATCATTCATCTCCCATGATCATCGACTGCCATTGCCACGCCGGAAAAGGAGATGGTCTTACGGGACCGTGGGATACCGATGCGCCACTGCATCACTACCTGCGATGGGCAGCAGAAGCCGGTATTACCAAAACTGTGTTGTTTGCGGCTTTCAACAGCAACTATGCAAAGGCAAACGCATTGGTGGCACGTATTGTAAACAGCAACCGGAAACGGTTTATTGGCTTTGCATTTGTGAATGCAGCAAAGGATGCGGGGAATATTTTCACTATGGTGAAAGTGGCGGTTCAGCAATATGGTTTCTGTGGTATTAAAACACACCGGTATGATGCAGCCATTACCAGGGAAGTATGCGAAACCGCCTTATATTTTAAACTGCCGGTGTTATATGATGTAATGGGAGAAATATCCCAGGTTGAGCTCATTGCAAAAGAATACCCCGGGGTAAATTTTATCATCCCCCACCTCGGAAGTTTTGCAGACGACTGGAAGGCACAACTCGCATTCATCAGCCCATTGGAAAGATTCCCGAATATATACACTGATTTATCCGGGGTAAGAAGATTCGATTTGATAATGGAAGCGTACCAGCGGGCGGGAGCTAATAAAATTCTCTTTGGCAGTGATGGTCCCTGGATACACCCGGGCCTGGAACTGATGAAAATTTACGAATTGCATTTACCCAAACCTCAACAGGATAAAATATTATCTGCCAATTTTTTACAACTCACCCAACATGTTCATTCTAAAAATTTGAGTTATGTACAATCAAAACAGCCTCCAACTGCTTCCTGAATTTGAAGCGGTACTGAACAATGAATATGAAACCATGTATCCGGAAATGGAATTTGAATTACAGTCGGAAACAGGTGCGGTATCCAGGAAAACCAAAGCCTACATCAAGTGGATACAGCAATCACTGAACAAACTATTGGGACTAAAATTATCGGAAGACGGTATAATGGGTAGTAACACGAAGGCCGCTATCCGGGCCTTCCAGGTGAAGGCCGGATTTAAGGGAAGCGCCGTTGACGGAGATGTGGGACCTGCCACAGAAGCCGCACTGATAAACGCAGGAGCCACCGCCCCTCCCGGTGTACACATAGCTGCCACACCACCGGTTAGCGCCTGTGTAAATGAAACAGATATTACCGCAGCGTTCAGGAGATTTTTAATTGATTCGCAAACCCTGGTCAATAATTCTTCCCTCATTCATTCGGGGCTTAAACCCAGGATAACCGCTATGATACAGGCCATCATCGCCCAGGAAAACATGATTGACATTACCGCATTCAAGGTTGTTACCTGTTCAAAAATCATAAACCCGCTGCTTGCCGGCATGGGCAGCGCAGCCAAAGCAGAAATAGACGTAGCTATACTTCACAAGGGATAAATTAGTGAATCTTTTTTATCAAAAAATTGAAATTTCAAAGACATCAGGGTTTTTAAATCCTCCTGATGATTTTGGTTAACATTTTTGAAGAAATTTTCAATAGCTAAATGAAACGCGGTT
>JANPIJ010000129.1:0-6000 GCA_031424955.1 Ferruginibacter sp.
AAGCAAGATGATCTCAGCGTAACAAGCTGATGATTCACGATTCACCATTCACGATTCACGAATGAAGTTCCGATCTTAAAAATTATCAATTATCCCATTAGCAATTATAATGAAATATTTCAGCACCAATCATCAATCGCCGGAAGTAGATTTTAAGCAGGCAACTATCAATGGACAGGCACCTGACAAAGGCTTGTATTTTCCTGAACACATCCCCGTAGTTTCAGAGGAATTAATAAAAAATATTACGCAATATTCAAATGAAGAAATTGCTTACCGGGTGATGAAACCTTATGTTGGAGATGCTATTCCCGAAAATGAGTTGTGGAGGATTGTAAGTGAAACCGTCAACTTTGATATACCATTGGTACCCGTTACGGATGATATATTTTCATTGGAACTGTATCATGGGCCTACACTGGCTTTTAAAGATGTGGGCGCCCGGTTTATGAGCCGCTGTCTTGGATATTTTGTAAAAGAACAGCATCAGAAAGTAACTGTTTTAGTAGCAACCTCCGGTGATACCGGTGGCGCGGTTGCCAATGGCTTTTTTGATGTGGAGGGGATAGAAGTGGTGATTCTTTATCCCTCGGGTAAAGTGAGTTCCGTGCAGGAGAAGCAGTTGACAACCCTGGGCAACAATATTCATGCGCTGGAAGTAGCCGGTACTTTTGATGATTGCCAGCAAATGGTGAAGCAGGCGTTTATGGATGAGGAGCTCAACCGTGAATTATTTCTCACCTCGGCTAACTCTATCAATGTTGCAAGATGGCTGCCACAGCAGTTGTATTATTTTTTCGCATATAAGCAATGGGTTGCTCAGTCCCAATTAATCGGGAATAAAAGTAATCCCCCGGTAATATCAGTACCCAGCGGAAATTTCGGTAATATTTGTGCGGGTATACTGGCACATATTTCAGGTTTGCCGGTGCAGCATTTTATTGCGGCCTGCAATGCAAATGATGTAGTGCCGTCGTTTATGCAAACAGAAAAATACGAGCCTAAAAAAGCCGTTGCCACCATTTCCAATGCAATGGATGTAGGCAACCCCAGTAATTTTGTTCGCATACTGGAAATATTTCACCACCAGTTTAAAGACCTGCAAAATGTATTGAGTAGTTGCAGTATTTCAGATGATGAAACAAGGGCTGTTTTGAAATTGGTTTATCAGAACAATCAATATTTACTGGATCCTCATGGGGCAGTTGGCTTTCTTGCATTACAGAACTATTTACAACAACATCCCCATCAAAAGGGCATTGTATTGGAAACAGCGCACCCGGTAAAATTTTATGATGTGGTAGAACCGGTCATTGGCGAAGCCGTACCGATACCGGAGGCAATTCAGGAGCAATTGAAACTGGAAAAGAAGAGCACTAAAATGCCTGCAGACGCGGATTTGTTGAAGGTGTTTTTGATGGGATTGTAGCGAAAATTTATGGTAAATAGAAGGTTGAAGAGATCATCTTATTATTTGATATATTAAAACTCTAGTACGGCATAAATATGCTAATTTGATGCATAACTGCTGTTCGTTTTTATAAAGCAGATTAAAATGGAACCATATAGGTTTTCATGACGAACAAAAGTCAGTTCTATAATTCTATTCAGCAACTGGATTCAAACGATTAATTTTATGCACTTACAAATGAATTTCATCAAATAACTAATGATTACAAAAATTGAAATAGACGGGTTTAAAACGTTTACTAAATTCCAAATGGAATTTGCGCCGTTAACAATAATTGCAGGAACGAATGCATCAGGAAAGAGCAATTTGTTTGATGCGATGCAGTTACTAAGCCGAATTGTTGAAATTGATTTGAAAACAGCTTTTAGTGAGCAAAGAGGAAATGCAAGTGAACTTTTTACACAATATGAAAATGATTCTGCGGCAACCCAGATGTCGTTTGCTATTGAGTTATTACTAGATAAAAATATTAAAGACAAATTTGGCGGCACTGCTTTACTAAAATACACCAGGTTAAGATATGAGATACAAATTAAGCAAATTATCAACGATCGTGGAGTTCAAGATTTAGTAATTGTTTCAGAGTCTTTAAATCCTTTGAGACATGACGAAGACAAATGGATTGGTATTTATATTCAAAAAAAAGCTTTAGAAAAATGGAGGCCTAAAGTAATTACCGGGAAAAGAGGAGTTGCCTACATAGATACTGATAATGACCGTGTCAATTTGAGGCAAGATGGAAAGGGAGGAATTAAGAAAGAATTCTCGTTGAATAATATTAATCAGGCAATTCTTAGTGTAGTAAATTCAGTTGACTTTCCACATGCCCTTGCGGCTAAAGAAGAGATTAAAAATTGGCGTTTTTTGCAACTTAATCCAGAGGATTTACGTCAACCTAGTTCTTACCTCGCTAAAGATAACATTACACATACCGGTCAAAATCTTGCTGCTGCTGTTCATCGTATCAAGAATGCAGATCCGGGATTGTTAAAGCAGATAACAAGACGATTAAATGCCTTGCTTCCAGACATTACTTCCGTTGATGTATTAGATGACAAAGTAGGTAAGCAATTTGTAATACAGGTAGCTACACAGGACGGACGAATATTTACGTCAAGGGTTTTATCTGAGGGAACTTTAAGGCTTTTGACCTTATGTGTGTTTTTGTATGATAAGGATTATAAAGGGTTGCTTTGTTTCGAGGAGCCTGAAAATGGTGTACACCCTGCACGCATGAAACTCACAGCAGAATTATTGATGGACCTTGTTTCGCATTTTGAAAATGATGAAGATCTTGAATTAAGACAGGTAATTGTAAATACCCATTCTCCAATATTAGTTGGAGATACTTTTAACTTGACAAGTCAAAATATTTGTCGAATATGGCTTTCTCAACTGGTAACTCAAATTTTGCCCCTTAATGGGAAAAAGCAGAAAATTCAAGTCACAAAAATGCTTCCTGTTATAAAAGGAACGACTCAACTTGCAATTAATTTTTCAGAAAATGAACGGAAATTGACTATGGCGAATGTTATACATTATTTACAAAGTGCAGATTTCGATCAGGAAATTCAAAAAATGGAAATCAGTGAGTAATATTTTAACTATTGCATATACAACAGAGGGTTCAACTGATCAAAGATTCCTGAAGTCAATTATCATAAAAGTATTTGAGACTTTGGCTTTTGAATGTGAGGGGGCCATAGAGGTTTTTGATCCTGTGTTTATTAAATTTCCTAAAAAAGTTGGCTTTGTACACGATCTGATTGATGTCTCGATTGAGGCATATAAGATTGGTATAAATGTGCTTTGTGTTCATGTTGATGCTGATAGTAATGACGATGATGAAGTTATTAGATATAAAGTTGCGCCTGCATTTGGTGAGATTGAAATGAAAGGGGATAACACGAATTGTAAAAATATGATTGCAATTATTCCAGTTCACATGACAGAAGCATGGATGCTTGCTGATAAGGAATTATTAAAAGACCAGATAGGGACAAATATGTCAAATTCAGATTTGGGAATTAACAGAGCTCCAGAATCAATTGCTAACCCTAAGAAAATTATTGAAGATGCATTGGCCATTGCTCAAACTGAGATACCTAAAAGACGAAATAGAATATATATTGAAGACTTGTACCAACCAATTGGGCAGAAAATTACTATGGAAAGACTTGAAACATTAGAGTCTTTTAAAAAATTTAAGTTGTCAGTAGAAAATGCATTAAAAAAATTGAACTACTTAATTTAGTCTTTTGTCGATTCAGAATTGAGTAGGATAATTTTGTTTTCTCATATTCTAATAAAAGTCAACCTTAGCATTTTTCATCTACTAACTAAATAGTCATGATTTTTGGTTAATCTTAAAGTATCGCTTATTACTTGCTAAAATATTAAAAGGGGTACATTCATGAAGAACATTAAAAAAAGGGTTTTAACTATTATTGTCATGATTGGTATTCTCTTTACCCTTCTCCTCATCCCCGATTTCAATAATACTACTATTCTTAAAGCAACTGAAAAACCTTTTGCCTGGAATAAAGACGAACTGTGGCTTCAGTTGGAAAATGATTTTAGAGTTGCCCGGAAGCAGCCGGCAAAAAGAATAGATTCCGCCATTCACCAGCTTTTTAATGCACAGGAATTATTGTATAGGAAAATTCAATTGGGTAATATAGCAACAACTGATACAAATTTCAATGCCATCTCCCGCAATTTCTTTTTGTTGGCTTCCCTTGTTGCCGCACAGCCCCTGCAACGGGATTCTTTCGTGCATCTTTACAATAAAATACGGAATAGTGTAAAGCTTCAATCACATCATTGGAATATGAACGAAGTAGAAGTTCGTAACCTGGTGTACCAGCAATTGTATGGAATGCGTGCTGCTGTGGAAGAAGTGTTATTACAAACAGATAGCGTTCCTTTTGATCCTGCTATGCTGGTAAAAGATGAGCCTTCTGCAACCCCATTCACTTCTATATTTGGCATAAAAGTACATAGCGGCGACCTGCTGGTTTCGAGGGGTGGGGCAGAGGTGTCTGCATTAATTTCAAGAGGGAATGATTATCCCGGTAACTTTTCTCACGTGGCATTAATTTATATCGATGAGAAAAAGAGTCCTTATCTGATTGAAGCGCATATTGAAAAAGGCGTGGCCATTTCTTCAGCGGAGCAATATATAAAAGACAAAAAACTTCGTTGTATGGTATTAAGGCCCCGGGCAGACCTCGGTCATTTAAAACATGATCCGATGCTGCCGCAAAAAGTAGCAAAACTGGCTTTCGACGAGGCGAATAAGCGACATATTCCGTACGACTTTAAAATGAATTTCAATGATTCTTCCGCTATGTTTTGTTCGGAGGTAGGTTCCTATGCGTATAAGAAAAACGGCATTCAGTTATGGAAGGGTGTTTCTACCATTTCTTCGCAGGGAGTAGTTAACTGGCTGCATGCATTTGGAGTAGAAAATTTTGTAACCCAGATGCCTTCCGATTTGGAGTACGATCCGCAGTTAAGTATTGTTGCGGAATGGCGCAACCCCGAAACACTTTATAAAGATCATATAGATAATGCAGTAATGGATGTGCTGCTGGAAGAAGCGGATAAAGGAAGGCAGATAAAATATCCTGTCTTCAAGCTACCGCTGGCAAGGGTAATTAAGGGATGGTGCGTGATAAAAAATTATTTAGGTAAAACAGCGATGATACCGGAAGGCATGAGCGCTACACAGGCTTTGAAAAACCAGTATTTTGTTGCGATGTATAATCAGTTGAGAACCGAAACACTGATACAAATTGATCAGTTCATTCAATCAAATCATTACAGACCACCTTACTGGCAGTTGGTAAAGCTTGCGGGAAAAGCCAACGAAAAAATTTACGAAAATTAATTTTGGGCCGCCTGTTCTTTAATTTCATCCATGGTGATACCGGAATGGCTTTCATCGTACACGCACTCGCCGTTTTTGATCAGCAGCACCTGTGGTGATTCATGGAATACGGAAAATTCTTCCGCTATTTTATTGGAAATTTCCCTGTTTTTGATCAGGTCAAGAAAATAAAAATCAATGTCTTGCGGCGGGATACTTTTTTCCAGCCGGTTTTTAGCAACCCCGCTGATGGAGCACCGGGTGCTGTGTTTGAATATCAACTGGGGTTTGTTTTTAGACAACTCTTTAATATCAGCCAATTGTTCCTTTTCTGTTAATGCTATCCAATCCATTAGGGCCTGTTTTAGTGAATGATATTGTCCGTCATTGGGCATCCGGTACCTCTTCTGCTTGAAGCACAGGAAGAAAACAGGATAATTCCGGAACTGATGATAATTGCAAATAATAAAATCTTTTTCATGATGCTGGGGTTTTATTTAGTTGTATTTCTATTTTTGCATTGCAAATATACATAACCTTTTCTTTAGGGCATAAATCAACACAAATTCAGTATTAAAAGTTATCTTGCTACCCAATCCTGCCGCTTAATCATGTGAGGTTTATATATTGAACACAAACGTATTAACTGTTTTCGGAG
>JANPIJ010000130.1:0-1864 GCA_031424955.1 Ferruginibacter sp.
CTGCTAAAAAAAACGAATGGCCCTCGTGTATTGATTGATATCAAACACATGAGCCCCAAATGCAGGAAGGATTTTTATGCATTTATACAAACCGAATACTGGAAGAAGGGAGATAAATTCCCGTTGATCTGCAGCCATACCGGGGTAGTAAGCAAGTGCCGTACACTGGATGCGCTGATGCTGCAGGATGATGATGTGGAATTGCACGATACCAGCAACTACCTGCATGAAAACAGCATTAATATTTGTGCAGAAGATATATTAAAAATTGCCGAAACCAATGGGCTGATAGGAATTCAACTGGATGAAAAAAGGATTGCAGGTACTACTATTATCAGCGTAATTAAAAAGAATAAACAGTTGGGCAGTGCCGACCTTCGGTTGCAGTTTGTAAAAGTGCTGTGTGCCAATTTATTTGAAATAGTGAAAACGGTGAATAGCAAACATGGCTGGAACCTCATTTCAATCGGAAGCGACTATGACGGGCTGATCAATCACCTTGATTTTTATCCCACCACCGCGGAAATGCCGGTGCTGAGAAAAGATGTGCTGAAGTTTTTGAAAAAGCCGCAGGAGATTTCGCAACCCGGGTTTAATTATAGTGTATCCTTACCTGAAATAAAAAGGCTGATGTTTGATTTAACCGCTGAGGAAATAGTGGAGAAAATATTTGCAAAAAACGTAATGGTGTTTTTACAAAATAATTTTAACCGGTAAAATTTTGAGGCCGCTTTGGCATGTTAGCAATAACTGTGTTAGTGGTCAGGTTATAACGACAGTGCAAACCTGAGCCGCCGTATATGAAAATTGACAATTGATTTAATCAAAATAAAATGAGAAAGCTAATTGCAGCAATCAATATGACACTTGACGGATTTTGCGACCATACAGCAGGAATTCCCGATGATGAAATACATCAACATTACACTGACCTGTTAAGTAACGCAGACACAATTTTATATGGAAGGATTACATATCAACTGATGGAATATTGGCGAACTGTGTTAGAAAATCCTTCAGATGAAAAATCAATGAATGATTTTGCTATTGCTATAGATAAAATTCCCAAAATTGTTTTTTCCCACACGCTGAAAAATATAGAATGGGAAAGTGCAAAGTTGGCAAACCGAACCATTGAAGAGGAAGTTTTAGAACTAAAAAAACAGTCGGGTAAAGATATTTTAGTTGGCAGCCGGAGTTTAATTATACAGCTAATGAAACTTAATTTGATTGATGAATACCAACTTTGTGTTCACCCTGTTGTTGCAGGAGGTGGTTTGCCATTATTTGAAAACATGAACGACAGGACTATTCTTAAACACATAAAGACTAAAACCTTTAGTGGTGGTGCAGTTATACTTTACTACGAGCCGACAAAAAATGATTGACAGATTGAAACCACAACATTTTCTACCAGACAGAAGCACGAACCGCTAATATTGGATTGTCAAAATTGGAGCCGTACATTGGAACATCATCTGTAGAGTATAGCAATAGGGCAACTGCAGTTTGGGGCTTGATTCGTTCTAATGAACTTTTCGATCATTTCATCATCATATTTCTAATTGGCATTGCAACTGGTCAGACGTTTCAAATCCTGGAATACAAAAAGCCGGAACATTAACGGCGAGAATACTTTGGACGATGGTTGTAAATATAAAAAAGAGATGGCATGTTATTCAAAACACGCCATCCCTTTTTTATAATCACTAATCAATTCGTTAGTACCCGGGATTTTGTACTAAATAATTAGGGTTTGCTCAGAAACCCTGTAAGTATTGCTATATTTAGGATTACAGCCAAAAAATCCATTTCAAATGCAAGGAAAAATTGAGAAGGTAGTTAAAAAGCGTGCATTCACTCC
>JANPIJ010000131.1:0-2850 GCA_031424955.1 Ferruginibacter sp.
CAGGCAAAAGTGAAAAACAAAGCCACGCTCAAATTTCCTGCAGGATGTAACCGGGAGTTACTTGCCAGGAGTATCCCTTTTTATAAATGCAAAATGATCGTAATGCAGGTTCCCGGAAGCACGCGATTATTTCTATAAAAGCTGAACAAAAACATCATGAAAAAATCGGCCACTACTTTAATCTTTTCTTTTATTATAGGAATTACTTGTTTGGCACAAAACAGTAATATGCCAGTGGAAAAAGAAAATTGTTCAGGAAAGTCCGGGCAAAAGCCTGCATTTTATTCTGGTAAATACCGGAACCTTTTCCAGGATGCGGGATATAGCAGGAAAGCTATTGATGCAAAAATCAACAAAGCCTGGTATGATATTTTTGAAAGTACCGGCAGGGTATATTTTGAAGTGGGCGATTCAATGGGCTATGTATCTGATTTAAAAAATAACGATGCAAGAACGGAAGGTCTTTCCTACGGGATGATGGTAGCCGTACAAATGAATAAGAAAGATGTGTTTGACCGCATATGGCGATGGTCTAAAAAATACCTTCAGCATCAAAGCGGCCCCAGGGAAGCGTATTTTGCATGGAGCATCAACACCAAAACAATGAAAAAGAATTCCGAAGGTTCAGCCTCGGATGGAGAGTTGTATTACATTACCGGTTTGTTGTTTGCTGCCAATAAATGGGGAAATAATACCGGCATCAATTATTACCAGGAAGCAAGAAGGATTTTAGATGCGATGTGGAAAAAAGACGGTACGGGGAAAGTCTATAACCTAATCAATACAGAGCACAAGCAAATAACTTTTGTACCGGAAGGGGATAGCTATAACTGGACAGACCCTTCCTATCATCTGCCGGCTTTTTACGAAGTATGGGCCATGTATGCAAAAGATGGGCACGAGCAGTTTTATAAAGATTGTGCGGATACTTCCCGTGCTTTTTTACACCGGGCCTGCGATCCGGTAACGGGATTGAATTATGACTACACAGAATTTAGTGGTAAGCCCCATCCTACCAGGTGGATGCCCCCTGCATTCCGATACGATTCATGGCGTGTGCCAATGAACATTGCAATGGACTACGCATGGTTTGGCAAGGATAAAAAATGGCAGGAAGATTACGCAAAGCGATTTCAAAACTTCCTTCGGTCAAAAGGAATGGACACCTATGAAGACCAGTTTAATATGGATGGCACCCGCCCCGATTTTATTCTCCCTGCAGGTACTGTAAAAAAACTACGTCATTCAATTGGCCTCGTATCTACCGCGGCAACTGCTTCGATCATGAACCATGAAAAAAATAGTATTGACTTTGTGAACGCCATCTGGAATGCAAAACTGGAGCCTTATGTAGATGGGTATTTCGATCCTTATTATGATGGGTTGTTGTATCTCTTCAGCCTGTTGCACCTGGGCGGAAATTATCAGATTATAAAGCCCAAATAGTATTAATGTGCATTTATATCTCTGAGAAAGGAAATTTTAAAAGACGTAAAAAAAATATAATCAGTTAAATCAGTAACTCTATGTTAAAAGAAAGTATACAGAATATTGAAGAGCTAAAAAGTATCGCTGCGCAGGTTCGTCGCGATATTGTGCGGCAGGTACATACCAGCCAGAGTGGCCATCCCGGAGGTTCATTGGGATGTGCAGACCTGCTGGTGGCATTGTTTTTTAATGCTATGCGGCACAACACGATTTTTAATATGAAAGGTGAAGGGGAGGACCTGTTTTTTTTGTCCAATGGCCATATCTCACCGTTAATTTATAGCGTACTGGCAAGGGTTGGATATTTCGATGCGAAAGAACTATGCACTTTCAGGAAGCTGGGCTCCCGCCTGCAGGGGCATCCTACCACGCATGAACACCTGCCTGGCATTCGTATGTCAGCAGGTTCCCTCGGGCAGGGATTGTCTGTGGGTATTGGTGCCGCCTTATCCAAAAAACTGAAAAAGGAAGATAATTATGTTTTTGTATTGATGGGAGACGGAGAACAAAATGAAGGGCAGGTATGGGAAGCAATTCAATTTGCACCGCACCATAAAGTGGACAACCTGGTTGCCATCATTGATGTAAACGGGCAGCAAATTGACGGCCCTACAGAAAAAGTAATGTCAAACAGGGATTTAGCTGAAAAGTATACAGCATTTGGATGGCAGGTACTGCATATGGATGGTAATAATATGGCCGAAACGGTGGAAACATTGGCGGCTGCTAAAAAAGCCTGTGGTAATGGAATACCCATTGCCATAATGATGAAAACTGAAATGGGAGCAGGCGTTGATTTTATGATGGGAAGTCATAAATGGCATGGTGTGGCACCAAACGATGAGCAGTTGGCAAATGCATTGAGCCAGTTACCCGAAACCTTAGGAGATTATTAATTTCAAATTGTACAAATCAAATGAAAAAGTTTACATACACCGAAAAAAAAGATACCCGTTCCGGTTTTGGTGCCGGTATGACGGAACTGGGAAGAAAGAATCCAAATGTAGTAGTGCTTTGTGCCGACCTGGTGGGATCCTTAAAGATTGATACATTCATTAAAGAAAACCCGGAAAGATTTTTTCAATGCGGCATTGCAGAAGCCAACATGATGGGTATTGCAGCAGGTTTGTCTATTGCAGGGCATATCCCTTATGCCACTACGTTTGCCAATTTCGGCTCCAGCCGGGTATATGACCAGGTAAGGCAGTCTATCGCTTACAGCAATAAGAATGTAAAAATTGCGGTATCCCATGCAGGGTTAACCCTGGGAGAAGATGGTGCAACACACCAGGTATTGGAAGATATCGGGATGATGAAAATGTTGCCGGGTATGACCGTAATTAACCCCTGCGATTATAACCA
>JANPIJ010000132.1:0-18089 GCA_031424955.1 Ferruginibacter sp.
CCAGGAATACCCGCGAATTAATACACCACTTTATAAAATTCATTATTTTGAAAATTGTAAATTTTATTATTACCGTCATTTTTTGCTTGGCCTTCCTGCCTGAAGGTTTTTCGCAGTCATCCTGGAAAAAAGAAAGCGAAGAACTTATTTTTTCAAATGCTCCTTTTAAAGAATGCCATGCATCCAGCCTGGTAGAAATTGCCCCCGGTAAAATATTGGCAACCTGCTTTGGCGGTGCCCGGGAAGGAGCAAAAGATGTTACCATTTGGATAACAACAAAATTTAACAATAAATGGAATGAGCCAACAGGTATTGCGGATGGAGTGATCAGCGACACGTTGCGGTTGCCCTGCTGGAACCCTGTACTTTTTAAAAGCCGGGAAGGCAAACTATTCCTGTTTTACAAAATGGGCCCCAATCCCCGTGAGTGGTGGGGCATGATGCGCATTTCAGCCAACGATGGGAAATCCTGGGCTAAACCCGAAAAGCTTCCGGAAGGTTTTTTGGGACCAGTAAAAAATAAGCCGGTTCAACTCGCCGATGGCACCATACTTTGCCCCTCCAGCAAAGAGGATAATAAAACATGGAAAGTGTATATCGAAAGAACAACCGAACCCGGGAAAACATGGGAGATGATCCCAGTAGATACCGGCAATACTTTTAAAGCAATTCAACCCGCCATTTTATCATATCCCAACGGACGATTACAAATAGTTTGCAGAAGCAACCAGGATAAAATAGTACAGTCATGGTCACACGATAACGGCAAAAGCTGGAGCCCGTTAACTACCATGAAATTGCCCAATCCAAATTCCGGCATTGATGCGGTTACATTAACGGACGGTACCCAGTTGCTGGTGTATAATCCAACTGTTAGCGGAGTGGATTGGGTTAATAACCGGGGAAAATTAAATGTTGCTGTCAGTAAGGATGGTATTCACTGGCAGGATATGATGGTTTTGGAAAATGGAAACAAAGAAGAATTTAGCTACCCCGCGGTGATTCAGACAAAAGATGGTAAAGTGCATATCACATACACTTACGACCGGAAAAATATTAAGCATGTGGTACTGGTAGAAAAAAGCAGGTAAGATTACCGAGGCAACAAACCGGGCAGGGAGTTTAAAATCGGGGTGTTAAAATTATAGCAGCAAGTGGTAAAATAGAAGTGCAACTTGTAAAGGTGAATGGTAAACTTTGCGCAAACTGTAAAAACCGGCACCGGATATTTGCAGTTCCATTACCACCTGCCGCCAGTTGAAATCAAGGGCCTTATACCCGGGAATCATTTATAATAACCAGGAGAACGGTTTAAGCAAAGTATTTAATCGCAGCAAGGGCAAAAAAATAATTCATTCCAATAATTACAAAACATACAAATCATTTTTATGAAAAAAGGTACACTGTTTATATTGCTTGTATTGATTTCTCTGTTTGGTTTTTCCCAACAGGTTAGTATTATTCCCCAGCCGGTTAATGTAACCATTAATAAAGGAACATTTAATGTAACCTCAAAAACAGTCATCGTTGTGAATGATGAAGAAGGTAAAAAGGCGGCTCAGTTTTTAGCTGATTATATTGAAAATGTATATGGGGTTAAACTCGAAACAGGCTCTGGCAAATCTGCAGGTTATATAAAGCTGGTTACTAAAAAATTTATAAAAGCACCCTCCACTGATGCCTATACGTTAGACGTGGCTGCAAACGGTGTAACCATTACCGGGGATACATACCCCGCCACCTTTTACGGAATACAAAGTTTAATACAGTTGTTGCCATTGGAGAAGAAAGGACCGCTGGCTGTTCCTGCCGTTTCGATTGTTGACTCTCCCCGGTTTACTTACAGGGGCATGCACCTGGATGTGGGGCGGCATTTTTTCCCGGTTTCATTTGTAAAAAAATACATTGATTATATCGCCCTGCACAAGATGAATTATTTCCATTGGCACTTAACGGAAGACCAGGGTTGGAGAATTGAAATAAAAAAATATCCTGAATTAACCAATGTTGGAAGTTGCCGTAATGGTACTATTATCGGCCATTATCCCGGAACAGGAAACGATGGGAAAAAGCATTGCGGTTATTATACACAGGACGAAGTAAGGGAGGTGGTAAAGTATGCAGCAGACCGGTTTATAACCGTGGTACCTGAAATAGAAATGCCGGGCCATGCAGAAGCAGCTCTGACTGCCTATCCGTGGTTAGGATGCCCCGGAACCGGGCCATATAAAGTGCAAGGCACCTGGGGCGTATTTGATGATGTGTATTGCGCCGGTAAGGATTCTACTTTTCAGTTTTTACAGGATGTATTGGACGAAGTGCTGGACTTGTTTCCTTCGCCCTATATACATGTAGGCGGCGATGAATGCCCAAAGACTAACTGGAAGAAATGTTCGCTTTGCCAGGCCAGGATAAAGGCAGAGGGATTAAAAGACGAACACGGGTTACAAAGTTATTTTATCACGCGGATGGAAAAATATTTAAACAGCAAAGGGCGCAAAATAATTGTTTGGGATGAAATACTGGAAGGCGGACTTGCACCCAATGCCACCGTAATGAGCTGGCGTGGTGAGGAGGGTGGCATTGCTGCGGCCAAACAAAACCACGATGTGATCATGACACCGGGAGGATGGGTTTACTTTGATCATTCACAGGTAAAGCCCGATGATTCATTGACCATTGGCGGCTATACAACGGTAGAAAAAGTGTACAGCTACGAGCCCGTTCCAAAAGAATTGAACGCAGCACAAGCTAAATATGTGTTGGGCGCACAGGCCAATGTATGGACGGAGTATATGGAATATCCTTCCAAAGTGGAGTACATGATTTTTCCGCGAATGAGCGCTTTGAGCGAGGTATTGTGGAGTCCTAAAAGCAGCCGGAACTGGAAACTATTTGAACCACGTTTGCGGAACCAGTTTAAACGCTACGATCTGTGGAAGGTAAATTATAGCAAGGCATTTTTTAAGCCTGCAGTGAAAACGCCGGCAAAGTAGAGGATGAGCTGGTGGGCAGCGTCGTTAAATTGAAATACAATGTCGAAATAAAAAACAATAAATAATTAAAAATAAAAAATATGCTGATGGAATCAGAAATAGTAATACCAACCAGGCAATTATCTCATGAAAAAGTACCTGCCATCATTTATGCAGATGCTTTGCAGGCTTCTAAAGCAGTGGCACGTGAAATTTCCGATATTATTATCAGTGCGCAGCTAAAGGGAAAAAATGCCGTGCTTGGCCTGGCTACCGGTTCTACGCCCAAAAAAGTGTATGCCGAATTAATCAGGCTCCACCGCGAAGAGGGGTTGAGTTTTAAGAATGTAATTAGTTTTAACCTGGATGAATATTATCCCTTGCCATCAGATGCCATTCAAAGTTACCGTCGCTTTATGAGCGAGAATTTATTTGATTACATCGATATACTTCCTGAAAATTGTTATATACCCGATGGAACAGTACCACAGGAATTACTGAAAGTGTATTGTGATGAATTTGAAAGCAAGATAGAGATGGCAGGTGGCACAGACCTGCAGCTATTGGGTATTGGCAGCAATGGTCATATCGGGTTTAACGAACCCGGATCGCACGTAAGTTCAAGAACCCGGTTGATCACACTTGATTTAAGTACCAGGGCAGATGCATCATCCGATTTTGGGGGCATTACCAACGTTCCAAAAAAGGCAATCACCATGGGTATCAGCACCATACTAAAAGCAAAAAGAATCGTATTGCTGGCATGGGGCGAACGCAAGGCGGATATTCTTAAAAAAGCGGTGGAGGGTCCTGTTACGGAATTTGTACCAGCTTCTTACCTGCAGGGGCATTCCAATACGCTGGTGGTAACGGATGAAGCGGCGGCTACAGAACTTACCCGTCGTAAAACGCCCTGGTTGATTGAAAACGTGGTATGGGACGCAGCCATGACAAAAAAGGCAGTGACGAACCTTGCATTGGCGGTTAAGAAACCAATCCTGAAACTGACCGATAAGGATTACAACGAAAATGGATTGAGCGATTTATTAGCCTTGTACGGCCAGGCCTATGATATCAATATAAAAGTATTTAACTGGCTGCAATATACGATTACCGGTTGGCCGGGCGGAAAGCCCAATGCCGATGATAGCAACCGGCCCGAGCGTGCCAATCCTGCTAAGAAAAGAGCATTAATTTTTAGCCCGCATCCGGATGATGATATCATTTCAATGGGTGGCACTTTTCAACGGCTGGTGGACCAGGGGCATGAGGTACATGTGGCTTATCAAACCTCCGGCAATATTGCGGTAGCGGATGATGAAGCTTTAAGATTTACCGAATTTGTGGTTGACTTTAATGAAAAATTTTCTATCGATAACAATAATGTGCAGGCCATTTATAAAAAGGCACTGGAGTTTTTACGAATTAAAGAAAGTGGTGAAAAGGATATCGAAGAAGTTCGTTTTGTAAAGGGGCTCATCAGGAGAGGAGAAGCAAGAAGTACCTGTCGTTTCGCTGGTATTCCCCCGGAAAATATTCATTTTCTCGACATGCCATTTTATGAAACAGGCCTGGTAGAGAAAAAACCATTGGCAGAAGAAGACTACGTAATTGTACAGGATATCATTTCAAAGGTAAAACCACACCAGTTATATGCAGCAGGCGACCTTGCAGATCCTCATGGCACGCACAAGGTTTGTCTCGACGCTATTTTTGAAGCGGTACACCGGTTAAAGAGCGAATCATTTATGAAAGATTGCTGGGTATGGTTATACAAAGGCGCCTGGGCGGAGTGGGATATTGATTTAATAGAAATGGCCATCCCAATGAGCCCCGACCAGGTATTGAAAAAAAGGCTGGGCATCTTCAAGCACCAGTCGCAGAAGGATGGGGTAGTGTACCAGGGTAGTGATTCCCGTGAGTTTTGGCAAAGGGCTGAGGAAAGAAATAAAGCCACTGCCGACCTGTACAATAAATTGGGCCTGGCAGAGTATGCAGCTATGGAAGCCTTTGTAAGATGGAAGTTTTAAATTCAATTTACACTTTGTAAGAGACAAATTAGTATTCGCTTCATAAAAAAGTACAAGATTGCTCTCCCCATAAAAGATCGGGAGAGCCTGCCACCCATGCTTAATAGTAATAGTTCTGCCTGGCTCATAAAAAATAACTCACGGGTTTATTCCTTGAAATGTATAATATGACAACGATTAGCTGGGACCTGTTTGTTAAAGATCAAATGATAATTTGGAAGAACAAATGTTTATTAAAGCTTTGCAGTACCGCCTCCTCTCCCTGGGAGAGGAGGGAGGGAGGTGAGGTCTGAAGGGAGTTAAAAGAAAAGAACAATTTACTACTTTGTTCCTTGCGTAGTATAATAATAAAAGAACGTTTGCTGTACTCATCAAATAAAGTTTACACCTTTTTTAAAAGGTGTAAATTTTATTTGTTGAGTACTTTTGTTTTTTCTTTATTGCTGCTCATCCTGTGGCAGTTTTGCGGCTGTTTGCTTAGCAAAGCAAATAGCAATACGTGACATGGGTAACTCATAAACCATTTACCATAAACCTTACACTTAATGATAAAATTATTGATAGCCGGCATCGTAGTTTTCTTTAGCGGATTGGCCGTAAGCGCACAGGCTGTTTTTACCGGGTATGAACATCTCTTCACCAACCCATTAAGTTATAAAATATGCCAAACAAAAGATGCATTAAAAATGGATGGTATTTTAAACGAGGCTGACTGGAAGGCTGCGAAATGGTCTGCCCCCTTTGTTGATATCGAAGGCGATAAAAAGCCATTGCCGCGCTATAATACACGTTTTAAAATGTTGTGGGATAAACAGAACTTATACATTGCCGCTGAGTTGGAAGAACCGCATATCTGGTCGTATTTATCACTGCGGGATACTATTGTGTATCATGACAATGACTTTGAGGTTTTTATTGATCCTGATGGCGACACGCATAATTATTTTGAAATAGAAGTGAATGCACTAAAAAATATATTCGACCTTTTTATGAACCGGCCCTACCGTAATGGCGGCAGGGCTTTAATCAACTGGAATGTAGAAAAACTGGCTGTTGGGGTACACATTGATGGTACCCTCAACAAGCCCGTTGACAAGGATAAGAAATGGGTGATCGAAATGGCTATTCCATTTAAATCAGTAAGCCTTGGTGATACACTGCAGGTACCGGTACATAACTCCATTTGGCGGTTAAACTTTTCCCGGGTGGAATGGGATACGGAAGTAATCAATAACCGGTATGTAAAAAAGAAAGATGCAAAAACCAGGAAGCCACTGCCCGAGCACAACTGGGTATGGTCGCCGCAGGGCGTAATCAATATGCATTACCCGGAGCGCTGGGGCTATGTACAATTTATTGCAAGCCCTCCGACAGAAGTAGTTTCTTCCGTTGAAATACCGGCATCTGAAGCAGTAAAAAAAATCCTTTGGCTTACCTATTATAAACAACAGCATTTCCGTGCAGTTAAAAAAAGCTTTGCCCGTTCATTCAACGATCTTAAGATGGTTAATGATGCGTATGAAATTGGGAATGCTGTCTACCTGCTCACTTTAGAATCCACCGCTCACTCTTTTGAAGCAACATTAAAAGACAAACTAACCGGCATTGGCTGGCGCATCAACCAGGATGGGCTGCTGACCACTTTACAAATCCTGCAATAATCTATACTGCCTGTCTTTCAATCGCCGACTTCGGCTCATTTTATATTTCATTTTTTGCATTTATCCAGTGTAACTTTTGTTGAAATTTAAATGCGTTGTTAGCAAGGTAAACACGCTGGTGAAAGCGGGTATATTGATTTGCACGAAACGTGGCATGCTCCATATTTGTGCCGTGTTGTTATTTACAGGATATCTCGCTGGTGTTTCCGGTTACACCCTGTTCAGAAATATTATACCGCTATGTTTATTGACAGATTAGATTAGCTTACATTTAAATCATTAAATCATTTCAAAAAAGTCAATATGCAAACGATCGCTTCTCCCGATGGCCAGGCTGCAAAAGGTGGCATCAGTCTTTTCGGTATTTCATTAATTGCCGCATTAGCCGGGTTTATTTTCGGATTTGATACCGTGGTTATTTCCGGAGCCAATCTTCCCATCAAGGAACTCTGGCATACTTCGCCCTGGTTTCATGGATTCTTCATCATGTCGATGGCTTTATGGGGAACCGTAGTAGGATCTGTTTTTGGAGGTATACCCACACAGAAGTATGGCAGAAAAAAAGTGCTGCTATGGATCGGTATTTTGTTTAGTGTATCTGCGTTGGGCTCGGCGCTGGCACAGGATCCCTATATGTTTTCATTCTTTCGTTTTATAGGCGGTTTAGGTATCGGGGTTTCTTCGGTTGCAGCACCTACTTATATTTCAGAAATATCTACTCCCAAAACAAGGGGCCGGTTGGGAGCCATGTACCAGTTTAATATTGTATTCGGTATTTTAATAGCCTTCTTATCCAATTATTTTTTTGAAGGGATGGGTGGAGAAAATGACTGGCGCTGGATGCTGGGTGTAATGGCTCTTCCATCCCTCATTTATACAATCATGGTTTTTGCCATTCCGGAAAGTCCGCGTTGGTTATTATCCATGAAAAAGGATGCAGTTACTGCCAAAGCGGTCATGATCCGACTGGGTGTTTCCAACCCCGATGAAGAGATCGCCGCTATCTCAAAAGCAAATGAACATGAATCAAGATCGGGACACAGTTCCAATATTTTCAGTTCCAAATACAAAACAATCATCTGGCTGGCATTTTTTGTTGCGTTCTTTAACCAGTGGTCTGGTATCAATTTTATTTTATATTATGCTCCTGAAATACTGGAAAGAGCGGGACTGGCGGCAAAAGAATCCTTATTCAATTCTATTGCCATTGGTGGTACCAATTTGCTTTTCACATTTGTCGGGCTATACCTGATTGACCGTATAGGCAGAAAAACATTATTGATCATCGGGTCGTTTGGATATATACTTAGCCAGGCCATGGTAGCATGGGCCTTTTTTTACGGTGCCGGTGCCGGCTTCCTGTTATTGTTCCTGTTGATATTCATTGCATCACATGCGGTAGGACAAGGCGCTGTAATCTGGGTATTTATTTCTGAAATATTCCCCAACAAAGTACGGGCCACGGGGCAGTCATTTGGTGCCAGTGTACATTGGGTGTTTGCAGCCATCATCACATTGATTACCCCCGCCTTTCTTGATAAAGACAATGGTATATTCAAAGACAACCCTTGGCCCATCTTTGCCTTCTTTGCATTTATGATGGGACTGCAATTGGTTTGGGTGTTAACGAGGGTACCTGAAACAAAAGGTGTGTCCCTGGAAGAACTGGAAAGGAAATTGGTGAAGGAATAACAGCCAGGTTGGGCGATCCTTACAAAGGATAAGATTGATTAAAACTGTATAAATGTAAACGGGACCTTTCCCGTGTCTTTTTTACATACAGCGGTATAAACAATATGATAAAATTCGAACAATATTTTTTATTTGTTTACCAGCTTCAGTTCTCCGGAGCATCATCGTTGTGTCACTCACTTGTACCTTTGTTTTTTCATGGCAGCTATCCGCAGCACAATCATCAGAATATAACTTTAGCCCCATGCAAAATAAAATCCAGTCATGGGTGGATAGTGGTTATTACAACGGAGCATCCATCATCATAGTAAAAGATGATCAAACGATTTATAAAAATTACTTTGGGCCGTATAAACCGGGGACGGTCGTATTCATCGCTTCCGCAGGTAAATGGCTGGCAGCAGCCACCATCGCTGCTGTAGTAGACGCGGGCAAACTAAACTGGAACGACCCGGTAAGAAAATGGCTGCCCGGATTTGTTTCAAAACTAAGGGTGTACACCATCAGCGACCAGGACGACTCCGGCCCCTGGATCCGTAAAACATTTCCAACTTTGTTTTATATCGTTAGTCCCGGTTGAATGGCCGGGGGGCCGGTGAAGATTGTGAGATATTTGCAACAATAGCCAAATGAAAAATTGCCTGTTTAAAATCACAGGTGATATAAAAAATATCGCTACATTGAAACGCTTAATGATGATATAAAAATTTGGTATTTAAATTAGTCTCACCAATAAATGGTTTACAGCAATGAAAATAAAGCGTGTTAATATGAAATGGTTTTTGGTTACAGTATCTGCTGCTGTTTTACTGGCATTACCTGCTTTTGCGCAGCAGAAGAAGGATAAAAAGGAATGGCGCCCGCTCTTCAACGGGAAGGATATCAACAATTGGGTGGCAAAAATCAACCACCATGAAACCGGCGAAAATTATGGCAATACATTCCGGGTAGAAGATGGCATTATAAAAGTACGCTACGACCAGTATGATAAATTTAATGAACAGTTTGGCCACCTGTATTATAAAATACCCTATTCATTTTACCACCTCAAATTCGAATATCGTATTACAGGTGAATGGCGGAAGGATGCTCCGGGTTATACGATAAAAAACAGCGGTGTAATGTTTCATTCGCAGGACCCTAAAACAATGCCAAAAGACCAGAACTGGCCCATCTCCATTGAGTTTCAGCTACTGGCTAATCTTGGAGATGGAAAGCCAAGGCCAACCGGCAATATGTGTTCGCCGGGTACGGATGTAGTGTTTGAAGGTAAAATTGACGCCAGGCATTGTATCAACTCCACTTCCAAAACTTACCCTGTTGATGAATGGGTAAAGTGCGAAATTATTGTACTGGGCGATTCGCTGATAACACATATTGTAGAGGGCGATATGGTACTGCAGTATTCCAGGCCACAGATTGGCGGCGGCGTAGTAGACAATTATGATCCTAAAATAAAACAGGATGGTAAATTATTGAAAACAGGATTTATAGCCTTGCAAAGTGAAGGGCAGCCGGTCGATTTCAGGAATATAACATTACTCGATCTTGAAAAAAAGATGAAAATGAAATCAAAAAAATAACAGCCACCAGCACACCATCTTCCCAAAAAGAAGAATCAGGTAATCTAGCTTAGCTTTCTGAAGTTTGCTGAAGCCAACCGGTTGAAAGCATTGCAGGCAGCAAGCTCCAAACGGAAAACCGAAAACAATAAACAGTAAACAATAAAACAATTGACCTATAAAATTCTACACTTATGAGTAACTACCGCAATGTGTTAACACTGGACGAATTCAGGGTTTCCGAAGTGCGTAATTTTCCACTGGCTACCGGTGAGCTAAGCAACCTCTTACGCGACATTGGCCTTGCAGCCAAGCTCATCAATTTAGAAGTAAATAAAGCGGGCCTGGTAGATATGTTGGGCGATACGGGTACCGTAAACATACAGGGAGAAGTGGTAAAGAAACTGGATGAGTTTGCAAACAACCAAATGATAGCCGTATTAAAGCGTGGGATTAGTTGTGCCGGCATCGTAAGTGAGGAACTGGAAGATGTAATGATATTTGAAGATGAGATGAGTTGCAGAAGTAAATACATAGTAGCCTTTGATCCGCTGGATGGCAGCAGCAATATTGATAACTGTATTTCAATCGGAACCATCTTTGGCATCTATCAAAGGACAAGCGAAATTTGGCAGCCCTGCAACATGGAAGACTTCAACCTGGAAGGAAAGAATATGGTATCAGCCGGGTATGTAATTTATGGATCTTCCACCATGTTTGTATTCGCAACAAAGCGAAGTGTAAACGGCTTTACCCTGGACCCTTCCATCGGCGAGTTTTACCTGAGTCATCCCAATATCCGCTGTCCTGAAAAGGGCCATATCTATTCCATCAACCAGGGCAACTATTATCATTATTCCAAAGGCATACAACAATACCTTGATCATATTCTTGAAAGAAACCGGGAGAAGGAAAGTTCCTATTCACAGCGCCATGTGGCCAGTATGGTAGCCGATTTGCACCGCAACCTGATTAAGGGGGGCGTATTTCTAAACCCGGCAACAAGGGCATTTCCAAATGGTAAACTGAGGCTGATCTACGAGTGTAATCCATGGGCCTTCATATTTGAAGTGGCAGGTGGAAAAGCAACCAATGGCAAAATCAGGATTCTGGATATACCATTTAAAGACCTCCATCAACGTACACCTTTGTATATTGGTAACAGTTTCATGATGGACGAACTGTCAACTTTTCTGGAGCAGGATAATCATTAGAAGGGTAATGGGCAATTGTTAATGGGCAATGAGCCATGGGCCATGATGCATTACAAAAGTCAATAGCCAATTGTCAGTTATTTTGATTAGCATTTTTTATTGCCGGATTACACAAAGGTGTGCAACCGGCTTTTTACATTAACGCTGGTTAGCGTTACCCATTACTTTACAGATGATTTCCTGATCATTAATTCAACCGGTAAAATTTTCTTTTCAAATTTAGTTTCAGGCTTCTTGGCTTCAATTAATTTGATTAATAATTCAGCAGCGGTTTTGCCCATTTCAAAAGCCGGCTGGCGGATAGTGGTCAGCGAAGGATTGAATAATTCAGGTGAACTGAAATTGCAGAATCCGGCAATGGCCATTTGTTCCGGTATGCGGATATTTTTCTTATGTAAGTAGGCGAATGAGCCAATGGTAATCCTGTCGGATGCGGTAAATAATGCATCCGGCGGTTCTTTCATATCCAGCAACTCTTGTATGGAGCTTTCTATTTCCTCGATACTCATTCCACCATGGTTACAATATTTGATATACGCTTCATTGAAAGGAATATCATATTCCGCCAATGCTTTTCGATACCCTTCCAGTCTTTCATTGGTAATGGATAAATCGTGCGAACTGGTAACCTGGCCAATCTTTCTAAAGCCGTTTTCAATGAAGTGTTTGGTAAGCTGGTATGCTCCGTCCACATTATCTGCCACTACCTGGTGGGTTTTGATACAATCACTTACCCGGTCAAAGAAAACGATGGGTACGCCGCGTTCATGAATTTTTTGCAGGGTACTCATGTCCATTGTTTCGGTGGAAAGCGAAACAATCAGTCCGTCCACCGATCGCCAGCTCAGGTGCTCTAAATTCCTGGTCTCCCGTTCCTGCGATTCGTGGCTTTGGGTAATGATGATATGATAGTCGCGGTTAAAAGCGATGGATTCAATTCCATTGATTACTTCTGCAAAAAAATTGTTTGGGATGGAACAAAGCAGCAGGCCAATACTTTTGCTTTTATTACTTTTAAGACTTTGCGCCATCAGGTTGGGATGGTAATTATGCTCCTTCGCATATTCCTTTACGATCCGCTTGGTTTCTTCACTGATCTGGTAGCTGTCTCTCAATGCCCTTGAAACCGTGGCAGAAGAAAAATTCAGCGCCTTTGCAATATCTGTGATGGTAATCGATTCGCTTTTCATTAATGGCATTCTTTTATTCGTTGCGGATATATATCAGTTGCGGTAACTAAATTAAATCATTCCCAAACAAATAATTCAATCTGACTGCTGCAAAAATAAGGGATGTTAAACGAGATAAGGTAGTAATGTCAAAAGCCTTGTGACATTCTGTTTCCATACTGGCTAAAATTTAGGGACAGCTTATACATACGTATTCGTATCAATGAATAAAATGTTTATCCTTAAAATGGATCAACATTTTTAGAGGCCTTCATATCCCGCGTATTTTTTTGCACGGCAATGGCAGCAAAAAGACTAAGCACAAATGCCATGGCATAAAATCCTTTTTCACTTTTTTCAAGATCGGCATTCCATAGTCCGATGGTCAATAAAACGATGGACAAAATAGTGCTGAACCACGCAAGGCCATAATAAATGTTCGTTAAAGGAATTCCTTCCAACTGGTCACGCACTGCTTTTTGAACAGAAATGGAGGCAAAAAGTCCAAACATTAATACGGTAAAATAATATCCCTTTTCATTCAGTTGCATATCGGCATTCCATAAACCAATGATGAAGGCAACGGTACCAATAAAAAAGGCTGACCAGGAGGCTGCGATGAAAGCGGCAGAAGGCTGTTGTAATTGTTTTTGTTCCATAATGATTTTTTATGAAACAAAACTATCTGCATCGCTTCCCTTATTTTTTGACAATTATCAAAAAGGCAAAATACAAATGTTAAAACTGGCTGCGTATCCTGCTCAATGTTTCCTGGCTGATACCGAGGTAGGAAGCAACGCATCCCAGTGGCACCCTTTCCAATATATGGGGCGTTTGTTGCAAAAGGTTTTCGTATCGTTCCCTGGCGGTTTTAAACTGGGCGTTTACAAACCGTTCTTCCAGCCGGATATAATACTTTTCATACGCAATCCTCACCAGTCTTTCAATTTCATGATACTGGTTAAACAAGTCGGCCACGGTATCTTTTGAAATGGCCCATAAAATACTACCCTCCAGCAACTGGATATTTTCCACCGCAGGTTCACGGGTGGTGAAGCTGTGAAAGGAGGTCACAAAATCATTTTCAAAACCAAACCAGTGCGTTATTTCTTTTCCATCCAGGTTATAAAAACCTCTCAGTGCACCGTGTTCCAAAAAATACAAATGCCTGCACACCTGGCCTTCATTTAGCAGGTATTCATTTTTTGCAAGCATCACTTTTTCAAAACAATGTTGGAGTGCGTTTTTTGCTTCTGTACTTAACGGATAATAATGGGTAATATGTGTCAACAGGTGCTGCATGTGATATTAAAGATAAGGAAGCAAAAGGAACGGCGGCTTCATTTGCTCCAAATTCAGCATTACAATAGGATAAAAAAAAGCTGCCTTCAAATAAATTGAAGACAGCTTGTAAAAAAATGACAACCTATTTAGTAAAGCCCTGTTGTAAAATGTCGTTATCTGCCTGTACCACCAACCGGTACATACCAGCGGCTAAATTTCCAATGCTGATACGGTTTGTTGTTAATGTGGATGCCGTAGTTCGCATCACCACTCTGCCGGTATAATCTATAATTGAAACACTCGCTTTTTTATTGGTGGGTATCCCGGTTATAACATATTGAAGCATGCCATTGGACACCGGGTTGGTAGCGATTGATAAGGCTGCTCCAGACAATTTATTATTAATCCTGATGGTGTTGGAATAAGAAAGTTGGCCATCTGTATCTACCATTTTTAACCGGTATAAACCAAAGGCAGCATTGTTGACCAAGGGGATATCTGTGAAATTATATCTGGATGCCAGGTTGATCTTTTTGGCAGGCACTACTCCCTTATTGATCCATTGGCCGGGCTCCATTCCCTGTTGTTCTATTTCATAGTGCTGAAGGTTTATTTCCTGGGCACTTTCCCAGGCCAGCATCACTTTGTTATTTTGTTTGTAGCCATTAAAGTATGCCAGCTTTACAGGCAATACCTGGTTGCCCAACTGTGCCCTTATTTCGCCGCCAGTGAATGTGGCGTTATGGATATTTGCATAGCTAAGGCCGCGGATGATGGAATCAGCGAATGAAGCTGTTACAATACCAGTACCTGTAAGGCTGCCGGATGTAGATGGAGTAGCTGCGAGTGTTACCACTACGCCTCCGAATCCACCAGCGGGGCCCCGGTGAATATGGCCTGCTGTAGCGTTGGCTGCAAGACCACTAAATGTACCCGTAAGGAAAACCTCTCTCGTAAGCCTGTCAAGTAACATGGTTACATCACCAGTTGCGGTAGAGGCAACGGCAGGAACCTCCTGTGCTCCGGAGAACTTTCCGGTTAAATAATAAGTTTGTGATCCGCCGGCTGTGGTAGTAAGCTGCCCCCTGATTTCGCCCGCACTAAAGTTTGGGTTGTTGTGAACATTAACATACATCAGTCCCGCTAAAAGGTCGGCTTCCTGCCCCGCAGTTAAGGTTACATTGGTACTCAATCCGCCCGAAGTACCGCCGGTGTTGGTAAGCGTAAATATTGCATTTGCATTTGCACCCGGAGCAGCAGGTGAATGAATGTGTGCCACACTGATAGCTGCATTCAGGTTTTGATAATCACCCGTTAGCTCAAGCGACCTCAAAGCTTTGTTATACCGCACTATCACTGTGCCTTTGGCGGTAGAAGCGTTTGCCGGTACCTGCTGGCTGCCCTGCAAAATGGCCTTCAGGTATACGAGTTGTGATTCAGGAATCAGTTGGCCTCTTATTTCACCTCCCGTAAAACTGGCATTGTGGATATTTACATAAGTGTTGCCGGCACTCATCAATGCCTGATCGCCGGGAGTTATAGCGGATACCTTATGTATAGTACCTTGTGTACCAGCCGTAACGCTTAATGGAATTATTACCCCACCAACTACATTAGGAGCAGCAGCATGAATATGAGCGGCACTGGCGTTGGCAGTCAAACCGGTAAAACTGCCCGTTAAATAAACCATACCGGTTGTTTTATCCAATAGAAGGGTTGCATTGCCAGTTGCACCTGACCCATTCGGCGGTACTTCCTGGGCACCCTGTAATCTTGCTGTTAAATAATCGGTTTGCCCGGCTGTTGTAGTGGTGAGCTGGCCCCTTATTTCTCCTGAACCAAACGAGCTGCTATGTACGTTCACATACATGTTACCAGCTAACAGATCCGCTTCCTGTCCTGCTGTCAAGGTAGCTGAGCCCGATATATTGCCCGATGTTCCACCGGTATGGATAAGGTTAACCAACGGAGACGCATTAGCACCGGGTGCAGCAGGGGAGTGAATATGAGATACGGTAATAGTTCCTGCAAGCCCCTGGTAATCGCCGGTTAATTGCAACAACTTAGTTGCCGGGTCGTATGTAACTATGGCTACGCCCGTGGCGGTTGAAGCATTTGCCGGCACTTCCTGGCCACCATCCAGGGTGGCTTTAAGATAAGTTACCTGCGAATGTGCAGCAACGGAAAGAAGGAGGAAAAGGAAAAAGGTAGTAAATCGTTTCATGGTGTTTTGTTTAGTGTAGTGTTGTGTAAAATGATGAGCAGAATTTTTTTTAATAAGGATTTGATATTAAATAAGCGCAACAAAAAAATATTCAATTTGTTGAATCGCTTCTCAACAAAGTAGAAGAAACACTTGCTATACGTAAAATATGGGGTTGGGGATGCCTGGGTCAACAGGTTTATTTTTTTCTTTGGGCTTCCTGTTTTGCAACCGGGGAATTGGGATGAACTGATTTGACTCAATATTAGTCCATGGGAGTCAATTTTCCGCAGGATATTCTGCAGCGGCATCCCTCAAGTATACAACCATCGATGGGGTACTGCCTTTTTAATCCTGGTAACACGTTTACTTTTAATGTTTGATAATTGACCAATATTCACCCAATCGCAACTACGCCATTAAAATGGCGAATTAATGATATTGAACATTCAATCCGGCTGTTGAAACCAGGGGCATTTGTTGCAATACACAGTAGCAACATTACATAAAACTTCCTGCGAATGTTAAATTTTATAAAGCCCGGAGTGGATGTAAAAGGGATGTTTAATAAAGCATGTAAAGGCTTACGCCGATGGTATGAAGCGGAAAATCAGTTTCCGGCATTTCCTGGCCTGCGGAGTTTGGTTGCACGGTAGCCTTTACCGGTGAAGCATTTAGTTTTCTGTTTGAATATTTTATTGAAAGCAGCAGGATGCCTATAAGCATAATACCGGCTGCAATCATCCATTTAAATGATTTCATTTTTTTAAATCTTACTTGTTGTGAAACGGTTAGTCGTGCCTTTTCTGATGAAGGCGGAATAGTGATGATTGAAAATCCTTACTGTTTGAAGACGGTTACAGGCTGAAAGTATTTCGGGGTGGATTTTCCCTTAATCTTACAAGGGTAAATATTTGCTCCAGAAATTTGTTGTACATTTTGTTTGTGGATGTGCTCCTGTTTTAATTTGATGGAGTAAAGATATATCCGGCCATGGAATCGGTGATATCCATTCTGTACAAACGGAACCTGCCGTTTCACAAGTGGTAAAGTACCGGTGATGAATGGTATGTTAAGTTATGGGGAATGGCAAATAAGGTTGTTCAGCGGCAGTATAGGTATTTAAACGACGTTGCAAATACGAAAGCAGCATGCAACAACAATAGATGACATCTGCCAATGAAAAAAGAGGGCTGATCAAAATCATGTGTTTTATTTAGCCAGTTATTTAATTTGTATAAATAAGGGACAAATAAAACCATTGCTATGAAAGAAATATTTCTACTAATCGCCATCCTTGCTTATCCCAGGATTATTTTTCCTCAAAACGTTGGTATTGGTACAACCACACCGCTTGAAAAGCTAAGTGTGGTTTCCAACTTTGGTTATGGTATTTCACATGAAGCCAACTCAATAAAACTTTCCAGTTATATTGATGCGGGAGGAGCTTATATAGGAACAGTGAGCAACCATCCCTTTCATATGTATACCAACAACGGCTCAGCAGAGGTATCCGTTGGTACCAACGGTTATCTTGGCTTAGGGAATATCTCTCCCCAGTACCGGCTTGATATGTCAGGCCGTATGCGCATAAGAACCGGAATCGTGGGAAATATTTTTACAACATCTGGCATCTGGATGGATGATTACCGGGATGGAAGCCCCCGGATTTTTTTTGGAATGCAGGATAGTATCCGGTTGGGTATTTGGGGCGATGGAACGCCCGGTGTTGGCTGGGGATTAAATTTCAATGGGAGAAACGGGAACGTTGGGATTGGTGTTGCGGATCCTGCAGCCAGGCTGGAAGTGAATGGAACGTTTAAACTAACTGACGGAACCCAGGCTGCCGGAAAGGTATTATTGGCCGATTCTGCCGGAAATGCCAGTTGGAATAGTGCTATCGGCTTTGCCGCAATAAAAACGGGTATTCCGATGGATATTGGCATATTTGCCAATGTAGATATTGTTTGTAATACAGAAGAATATGACCAGGCACCTGCTTCGGCCTATGATCCCTCAACAGGATACTATACTGTTCCACAAAACGGTTTGTACCATTTTGATGCAGGAGCAGTAGTGGTTCCTACGGTAGCGAATCAACAGGTTGTAATTGAAGTAAAAAAGAACACCACTTATTTGCGGGAAGCCTCCGCTTCTTCAACCAATGCTACCAATTTCGTTTTGCTAAATCTTTCCTTTGATGCTCAACTGATCAAGGGGGATATCATTAAATTTTCCATTTTTAACCGGTCATCTTATTCAATAACCTTAAAAGACGGAATATTTGTTTACAATAAAG
>JANPIJ010000133.1:0-15329 GCA_031424955.1 Ferruginibacter sp.
CAAGCCAAAATTTTTTACAAATGACTTTGCAACCGGAGCATTATGGTAACGATTTACAACTACCATTTTTAAAATATCATTACCTACATCACTCATTATTTTCCCATTCAAAATATGGGGTGCGGTAATAAGTTTGTTTGTTATCAGTTGTCCCTCCAATGCTTCTATCACCAAAATTTCCGTTTCGCTGTTGTGGATTATCGAAAATGCACCGGCGGTTTGTTCATCACAATTAAACTGGTTTATAAGTCCCGATTTAGTACCATCAATTAATGACCTGCCTTTTTCTGCCACCAAAATGCCATCAATAAAAGTTTGTATTACCTTAAAATTTTGCAGGTCTTCCACTACAATAAAATCGGCGGCATCGCCCAACTTCATCAAGCCAACATCCATTTTATAATGCAGTACAGGGTTAATACAGGCTGCCTGCAATACTTTAAATACATCAATTCCTTTGGCGACAGCCCTGGCGCATAACTGGTTGATATGGCTTTCTGCCAAACTATCGGGGTGCTTATCGTCACTGCAAAACATCATCTCATTCGAATAATCATGCAACAGGTCAACCAGGGCCTCAAAGTTTTTTGCCGCACTACCTTCCCGTATCAATATTTTCATTCCGTATTGCAGCTTTTCCAATGCTTCGGCGGCTGTAAAACATTCATGATCGGTACTGATACCTGCATCAATATATTTCTTTACATCTGCCCCTCTTAATCCGGGAGCATGCCCGTCCACCGGTTTATTATATTTTTTTGCTGACGCGATTTTTCTCAATACTTCCTCATCCCCAAATAAAACACCCGGAAAATTCATCATTTCGCTTAAATATTTTATTTCATCTTTCTGCAATAAAGCATCCACATCACCGGAATTCAATGCAGCACCAGCCGTTTCAAAAATCGTAGCGGGTACGCAACTTGGCGCTCCGAAATGAAATTTAAAGGGAACTGTTTTTCCATTGGCAATCATAAATTCCACACCGGCCATTCCACATACATTCGCAATTTCATGTGGATCGCTGATAGTGGCTACGGTTCCATGAACAACGGCCAGTTTTGCAAATTCAGCAGGCACCAGCATGGAACTTTCTATGTGTACATGGCTATCAATAAATCCGGGAAGAATGAAGTTGACTGTCTGGTGTTCATCTTCCAAAAGTTCCTTTTTTTCAATCAAATTTATCTTCCCGTTTACTACAGATATTTCTCCAAAATAAATTTGCCTGTTAAGAATATCAACAATATTCCCGCTTATTTTTTGTACCATCATGTGCATTTAAAATTGAAACAAATGTAAGCCCGTTTGAGCGTATTGGTTAGATGATTTTGCCCTATCTTTAAATTTCAAACCCTACCATTGAGGAATTTAATATTATTTGGTTTACTGGTTATTTTATTGCTGGCAGCCCAGTTTGCATCCGCAAAAACAGTGGATGAAGTAGTTGACAAATATATCAGGGCCCGTGGTGGTAAAAACAGGCTGGCTGCTGTAAAAAGTATTTATATGGAGGGGATCAAAGAAAAAATGGGAAAGGAGATGAGGGTGAAATTTATAAAGGAGCAGGATAAATTAAGCCGTACAGAAATAATTGCAGGTGATGAATCCGGAATTGTAGTAGTTACGGATAAGGAAGCATGGACGTTTTTTCCGCTCAGGAACCCTTCGGCAGAAAAAATACCCAATATTGATTTAACAGCATTGCAAACAGAACTGGATATAGCCGGTCCGCTGGTTGATTATATAGCAAAGGGCAATAAAACAGAATTGTTGGGTAAAGAAACAGTGGAAGGTACCAACTGCTATAAAATTAAACTAACAACCAATAGCGGCAAGGAAATGATGTTTTGGTTAGATGGCGGAACCTACCTGGTTGTGCAATCATCCGTTTCTCTGGTGGGAGGTGTTAAAGCAACAACGCTCACCAGGTACCGGGATTACAAAGAAGTGGATGGGGTTCAATTTGCCCACACACTCGAAACCAGAATGATTGGGGCAGATTCAGAAAATAACGGAACTGAAATCAACTTTCATACAATACGCATCAATTCAGCCATTGACCCGGTAATGTACGAGCCTCATTAGTGAATGAACGACCATCGGTACATCAAATAAATGAGCTGTTTTTAACTGTTCCAGCCTTAGCAGATTTATTCGGTTTAAGCCGAAACAGTGGTGAAATAATAAGGCGGCTGCGATAGAATGGCTATGGTTATAAACCTCACCGCAGATCTACGGGAAAACAGGTGCCGGTATTTCAGCATCAATCGGTGAAAACGGGGGTTCAACAGTCGACTACCTGAGATCAACAATTCGATTTTCTATCGGGTGGAGCTATACCGCCGGCGCTATCAATCTTCATCCGGACAATTGCAATTTATCATTTACACTGGTAGTGAGAGCGGGACGAACAGGATGAATAAAGTCGCAATTTAATAACTAAAATCAGCTTTTTTTTTGTTATAATCATCCATACCTTTGCAAAGTTTTTATAACATATAAATTATTTACAATTATGAGTACAGTAAAAGTTGCCATCAATGGGTTCGGACGCATCGGTCGTTTGGTATTCCGTCAAATCTATAACATGCAGGGAATAGATGTTGTTGCTATTAATGATTTAACCAGTCCTGCAGTATTAGCTCATTTGCTAAAGTATGATAGTGCTCAGGGAAGATTTGGCCAGGAGGTAACTTCTACTGAAAACGCAATTGTAGTGGACGGACATGAAATAAAAATATACGCTCAAAAAGATCCTGCTCAAATTCCATGGGGCGCACACGAAGTAGATGTGGTGATAGAAAGTACCGGATTTTTTACCGATAAAGCAAAGGCAGAAGCACATATTACAGCCGGCGCAAAAAGAGTAGTAATATCTGCTCCAGCAACAGGCGATTTAAAAACAGTGGTTTTTAATGTAAACCATGATATTCTGGATGGTTCCGAAAGCATCATCAGTTGTGCAAGCTGCACTACCAACTGTTTGGCTCCAATGGCCAAAGTTTTAAATGACCAGTTTGGAATTGTTACAGGTATCATGACCACTATTCACGCATACACAAATGATCAGAATACACTGGATGCACCTCATGCCAAAGGCGATTTACGCAGGGCAAGAGCCGCTGCAGCCAATATCGTTCCTAACAGTACCGGTGCTGCAAAAGCAATTGGTGTTGTGTTGCCCGAATTAAAGGGAAAATTAGATGGAAGTGCACAAAGGGTGCCTGTGATAACCGGTTCACTTACAGAGCTTACCAGTATCTTAAACAAAACAGTTACTGTTGAAGAAATAAATGCCGCCATGAAAGCTGCCAGCAATGAAAGCTTTGGCTATACTACCGATGAAATTGTAAGTTCAGATGTAATAGGTATTACCTATGGTTCATTGTTTGATGCAACACAAACCAAAGTATTAACAGCGGGCGACAAACAATTGGTGAAAACCGTAAGCTGGTATGATAATGAAATGAGTTATGTATCTCAACTGGTTCGTACGGTGAATTTTTTCGCAGGATTGATCAGCAAATAATTTCTTTGGTAACGGATTGATAAGTATTTCATGCCATTATCGTTATCAATCTGGCAGAACATCATTGGTGTAGGTATCATTAACTTGTCATGCATGTACTGACAGAACTATATCAATCTTTGTTATGGAGATTATTCAGCATTATATTTTTTAGTTCTTATTAAAACAAGGCTTTCAATTTTATTTGAAAGCCTTGTTAATTTTATAATCTTAAAAACATATTTCCCAATGTGAGGCTTTATTAAGAATGGGATAATTAAGGTATGAGCAAATTTACAGACTATAACTTTAAAGGCTTAAAAGCCCTGGTACGTGTTGACTTCAACGTTCCGTTGGATGCCAGCTTTAACATCACCGACGACAACAGGATGGCTGCAACTATTCCTACCATAAAAAAGATATTGGCAGACGGCGGTAGTGCAATTTTGATGAGCCATTTCGGAAGGCCTAAAGACGGACCAACGGAAAAATATTCTTTAAAGCACCTTGTAAAACATCTGTACGAATTGCTGAATACAGATGGATCCAACAATGTGAAGGTCTTTTTCGCCGATGACTGTATCGGGGAGCAGGCCCACCTCACAGCCGGGATGTTGAAACCGGGGGAAGTTTTATTACTCGAAAATCTTCGGTTTTATAAAGAAGAAGAAAAAGGGGATGAAGCATTCGCAGAAAAATTAAGCAAGCTGGGCGATGTATATGTGAATGACGCTTTTGGTACGGCACACAGGGCACACGCCTCTACCGCGGTGATTGCGAAATATTTTACCGCAGATAAAAAATTGTTTGGTTTATTAATGGAAGGCGAGGTGATCAGTGCTGAAAAAGTATTGCACCAGGCAGAAAAACCATTCACCGCAATCATAGGCGGAGCAAAGGTTTCCGACAAAATATTGATTATCGAAAACTTATTGGAAAGAGCTACTGACATCATCATTGGTGGTGGCATGGCATATACTTTTCTAAAAGCAAGGGGAGGTAAAATCGGTAATTCATTATGCGAAGATGACCGCCTGCAAACCGCTCTTGATATTTTAGAAAAGGCAAAGCAAAAAAACGTAAGCATTCATTTACCGGAAGATTCTATAATAGCCGATAAGTTTGACGCAGCGGCAAATACAGAGGTTCGTCCAAGCGACGCCATTCCTGATGGCTGGATGGGATTGGATATTGGTCCAAAGGCCGTAGGTATCTTTAGTGAGGTAATCAACAATTCAAAAACCATTTTATGGAATGGTCCAATGGGAGTGTTTGAAATGGAGAAATTCCAGGATGGTACCAAATCAATTGCGTTGGCAGTAGCTTCTGCAACATCCAAAGGTGCTTTTAGCCTGGTGGGTGGCGGTGATAGTGTGGCAGCGGTTAATAAATTTGATTTGGCTGATAAGGTTAGCTATGTTAGTACAGGCGGTGGCGCCATGCTTGAATATTTTGAAGGAAAACTATTGCCGGGTATCGCGGCAATAGTGGAATAATCATTTTAACTGCTTATACCAGGTGAATATTGTTTATTAACAAATTAATTAAAACATTTTATTTGATTGTCCGTCTTCAGGTTTAAAGAAGGATAGTTTGATTATAATCTTACCATTCATCCTTTCTTTAAGGTATTACTTAAAAAATGGCCGTACAATTAATATATTTAAACTCTTAAAAATTAAAACCTAACAAATATGAAACGTACAGGATTATTAATAACCATCGCAATCGTTGTAATTGTTGGCTTCCTCGGATGCAATGGCTACAATGGTTTGGTAAAGCAGGATGAAAGCCTGAAGAAAGCGTGGAATAATGTGCAAACAGAATACCAGAACCGTTCTGACTTAGTTGGTAATCTGGTAAACACTGTAAAAGGAGCTGCGAATTTTGAGCAGAAAACACTGACAGATGTAGTTGAAGCAAGAGCAAAAGCAACCAGTGTTAACATAAATGCCGACAATCTTACCCCGGAAAAAATCGCTGAATTCCAGGCTGCACAAGGACAGTTAAGTGGCTCGTTAAGCCGACTGTTGGCTACGGTGGAAGCTTATCCCACATTAAAGGCAACTGAAAATTTCACCAAATTACAAGGTCAGTTGGAAGGCATTGAAAATGGAATTAAAAATTCACGTAAGATTTTTAATGATGAAGTCAATACTTACAACACCAAGGTGAGATCGTTCCCAATGAATATTTTGGGAGGATTATTTGGCTTTCATCAGAAAGAAGGATTCAAGGCAGATGCCGGTGCAGAAAAAGCTCCTGAAGTTAAATTTTAACCAACTATAGCATGAATAATAAGCGCTATTCGGGTTACATCATAGGGGGAATAATTATTCTTTTGGGGCTGTATGTAATGGTTACTTTTAACTCACTTGTAAAAAAAGAGGAAAAAGTAAAACTTCAGTGGAATGAGGTACAGAATGCCTACCAGCGAAGAACTGATTTTATCCCTAACGTAGTGAACGTGGTAAAAGGCCAGGCAGATTTTGAGCAAACAACCCTGATAAAAGTTACGGAAGCAAGAGCTAAAGTACAATCAGTAAACATTTCTTCAGGGGAAGTATCTGCCGATAAATATAATCAGCAGGTGGCGGCCCAGGATGAATTGGCAAATGCTACCAACCGTTTAATGATAACGGTAGAAAAATATCCGGAGTTAAAGGGGACTGCTGCTTTTGAAGGTTTGCAAACCCAATTGGAAGGAACAGAACGTAGAATAAAAGTTGCACGGAAGGATTTTAATGGAGCTATAGCTGAGTATAATAGTTCTGTAAAAAGTTTTCCTACTAAAATTGTAGCTGGTGTTTTGGGGTTTCATCCCAAGGAAGGTTTTCAATCAGATGCAGGAGCGGATAAATCAGTTGAAATTAAATTTAATTAATTACAGTGGGCATATTTCCCTTTTTTAAAAAGAAAGCATTTTTTTCGCCGCCTGACCAGGCCCGGATAGTGGAAGCTATACGCATTGCAGAAAAGGAAACGAGTGGAGAAATCAGGATATATATTGAAAGTAAAAATCCATTGGTGGATCCATTAGAGCGGGCGACTGAAATTTTCCTGCAGTTGAAAATGGAAAATACCGCACATAGAAATGCGGTACTCCTCTATATTGCGATGAAAGATCATGAATTGGCATTGTTCGGTGATGAAGGGATACACAAAAAGGTGGGGTCCGAATATTGGAAAAATGCTGTTAAGAACATGATAGCTGAATTCGCAAATCAACATATCGCCAGCGGAATAGAGCAATGTATATTACAAATAGGTCAAACACTAAAGGAAACATTTCCTTACGAAGCTACTACTGATAAAAATGAATTACCAGATGACATTGTATTTGGTAAATAAATAGTATTTGTCTTTATTTATTATCCGGAACCAGTTTTATAGCGCTTATTTAATTACAAAATAACAATGATTCTCCGCTGTAGCGGGGAAAAGGGCATGAAAAAAATCACCTACATATTTCTGTTAGTTTTTACAACGATTGTTTCTTATGCACAGCAGGGGCAAAATGTTTCTATGGAACAGGTGATCAAATCACCCCCGAATCCACCACAATTGGTAAATGACTATGCTAATATATTAACTGCAGATCAAAAGCAGGCCCTTGAAAACAAACTGGTACAATTTGATGACAGCACCTCGAACCAGGTAACTGTAGTAATTGTACCTCGTTTAGATGGAATGGACGTTGCCGATGCAGCAATTGAAGTAGGAAGAAGCTGGGGAGTTGGTGGCAAGAAAAATAACAATGGGGTAGTATTACTAATTTCCGTTGAAGACAGGAAATTAAATATATCGCCGGGTTATGGGTTAGAAAAGTCATTGCCCGATTTAACCTGCCAGCAGATCATAAAGACAATCATTGTTCCAAACTTTAAAGGCAACGACTATTACCGTGGCATTGATGAAGGAACAGATGCCATTATGCAGGCTACCCAGGGAGAATACAAGGCTCCGGCAAATCATAATAAAAGGGGAGGGGCCATTGGTATTGGAAAAATAATTTTCATTATCATTATAGTAATTGTGTTTTTAGCAGTTAGCTCCGGCGGCGGTGGTGGTGGTTCGTTTATGAGCAGCCGCGGTGCCATGCCTTTTATACTTGGCAGCCTTCTTGGTGGAGGTGGCAGGGGCGGCGGTGGTTTTGGCGGCGGCGGTGGCGGAGGAAGTTCCGGTGGCTTTGGCGGTTTTGGAGGAGGGAGTTTTGGAGGAGGTGGAAGCAGCGGAAGTTGGTAAAAATTATTAAAGTACAAAAAATCCCGGCCATATATAGCCGGGATTTTTTTATTATTGGTTCACGTCACAATTCCTTTTTAGTTAAAAACCTTCCTGATATATTCTGCGGCTTCTCCTGGTTTTGCCCTGGAGATTTTGTTCAGTCCGGCTTTAAATGCTGGATCTGTATAGCTCTTAAATTGCTCAGGAATATATCCCCTGAATTTAATGATATAGTCTATCCCCTTTTTTATTTTCGTTACATCATTCAACTTTGCCAGGTAATCACAAAACGCATCCGTCATGGCTATTTTTTCTTGGCCTGGAGGGGCTTCGTTATATTGGTTGGCGATAAAATCAAAATCAGCCTCTGTGCCATTTTCTATTAAAATAGAACTGATTACTTCTCCTAAGGCTCCTTTTGCATCCCCACTATATATTTTCGCAAGTTCATATGATTTTGCTGGCTCTGTTGCACTTAGACCTTCAAGTGCGGCGGCAGCCACCGTGTAGGAAGAGTCGCCGACAAATTTATTAAAGAGGGATTGATATTTCACATCTTTGGTCACAGCTAAAAATCTTAAAGCTGCTGCCTTTGTCTTTTTATTCTTTTCACTGTTGGCAATTGATTCAATGGCAGTAATCACCTTTGGGTCTTCAGCTAATTTTAATTTAGACAGGCGATCAATTGTTAATGTACGCAAACCAGAAAATTTATCATTTAACCCAAGTGATAATTCAGCCATCTTATTCTTATTGAAAAAATCAAGCGCCTCTTTTCTATCCAGGTAATTAGGTGCATGTTGATATTGGAATGTGAAATTTTCAGCGGTCTTGTTATCTGTTTTATCCCATAGCAATACTTTATCAGCATCCACATTTACAAGCCCGGGATTTACAGCGGATTCAAATGCAAAAGTATCGGCTTTGTTTTCCATCCACACATTGTACCTTTTTTTATCCTTGCCTGTATATACATCAATGGCAATCGGCAATCTGAATACTTTGTCACCCGGTTGGGTTTGTTTAATATACACATACATTTTTGCTGCACTTACATCATACTTATAACTGATTTCTACCTTTGGATGTCCGCTACCATAGTACCATTGGTTCCAAAACCAGTTCATGTCTTTACCCGTAATTTCCTCAAAGGCCAATCGTAGCTGACCTGCTTCGCCGGATTTATATTTGTTTGTATTTAAATAGTTATTGAGCGATTTAAAAAAGGCGTCATCACCCACGTAGTTGCGTAACATGTGCAATATCCGGCCCCCTTTATTATAGCTCACCGCATCAAACATATCTTCTTTATCAACATACCTGAATCGTACCAAATCTTTTTGCTCACTTCCACTTTGAATATAGCCCTGCATATCTTCCAGGTTATGTTCATCAGCCGCATCTTTGCCATACTTATATTCGTCCCATAAATATTCACTATAATTGGCAAAGCTTTCATTAACGGTTAAGTTACTCCAGCTTTCTGCTGTTACCAGGTCGCCAAACCACTGGTGAAATAATTCATGGGCAATGGTTTCTTCCCAACTATTGCCATCTGTTAACTGCCGTGCATTTTGATAAGCACTTTCCTGGTGTAAAGTTGCTGTTGTATTTTCCATGGCACCACTCACATAATCCCTTCCAACCATTTGTGCGTATTTTGGCCATGGATAATCATATCCAAGTTTATTGGAAAAAAAGCTGATCATCTCGGGTGTATTACCAAACACGCCTCTTGCATAAAGTGCTTCTTTTTTCTCTACATAATAGCTTACTTCCTTCCCTTTCCAGGCATCTTTGATAATGGCAAAATCACCCACTCCCATAAAAAACAGGTAGGGTGCATGTGGTTGATCCATCTTCCAATAGTCTGTCCTCGTGCCGTCATTATTCTTTTTTTGACTGGTCAGTAAACCGTTGCTGAGGGTCACATATTTTTCTGGTACCGTCATACTAATTTCTTCTGTTGATTTTTGATTGGGCTTATCGATGGTAGGCATCCATACACTGTTTGCCTCTGTTTCACCCTGTGTCCATATCTGTACCGGCTTATCTTTATTTTCACCCGTAGGGTTTATAAAGTACAAGCCTTTTGCATCTGTTATTGCCGCACTTCCTTCTACCTTTAATTCATTGGGTTTGGATGTATAGGCAATATAAATAGTATAATTTTCACCTCCTTTATACGGTTTATCTAATGTTATAAACAATTGCATTCCATTATAAGTATACTTTAATGTTGTTTTGGAAGTGCCCTTTACTATGGCTACTTCTTTAATATCCATCCCTTTTGCATCCAGTGTTAAACTATCTGTAGAATAAAAGTGTGGTTTTAATGTGATCCATGCTTTTCCATACATCCATGATTTAGCATAATCAAATTTTACATCCAGCTTTGTGTGAACGAGGTCATTAATTTTTGTGTAGCTTTCGCGGTATATTTTTTTCCACGAACTGTCTTTTATTTTAGTAGCAACCTGCGATTGTACTGTACTTATTCCGAATAGAATAACGATAAATGTCAATAATTTCTTCATATTGTAATTAAAATTTGCTGTAAAAATAGTAGTACTGATGTTAAAGAGGAACGAATTTTATGATAAATGGCAAATCCATAACTATAATAAGTAGTTTTGTAACCAAAGCAAATTAAAGCATGAAGCATTTACAATTTGGACTTCTGACACTTTTTCTTTTTATTATTTCTTTCTCTGGTATATCAGCTCAGCAAAATCATTTTATTTATATCCAAACGGAAAATAGACAGGCTTTTTATGTAAAGCTTGATGATAAGATTTATAGTTCTTCAGGATTAGGGTACCTGATATTGCCAAAACTGAAAGATGGAACATATCGGCTTTTAATAGGGTTCCCTAAAAGTGAATGGAAGGAGCAAAGTATTGATTGTATAGTTAATAATGATGCAGGATACCTATTAAAGAATTTTGAGGACAAGGGCTGGGGATTATTCAATTTGCAGACACTGGGTGTAGTAATGTCGGGCGAAAGTGGAAAGGTGACCAAAGAGGAAGTGATTACCAAAACGGATGCTTTTTCCAATATGCTTTCCAACGTAGTGAATGATTCTACTATCAGGCAAACGGAAATTGTAAAGGAAGAAGTAAAGAAAGTTCCTGAAAAGGTGGTAGATCCGGTTTTGCCAGCCATAACTAAGGAAAAGGAAGTGGCGAAGGATTTAGTGCAACAGCCTAAAGAAGAAACAAAAATTACAGATGTAGAAAAGGTAAGTACAGGGATTACAAAAAGTGAAGAAATAAGCAAACCTTCAAATGAACAGGAGATTTCTATAAATAACATGAAATCATCAATTACCCGGAGTTTAATTAATAAAAACACAGATGGTACAGAAATGGTATTTATTGATGAGGTAAATGGGAAAAAGGATACAATTAGGGTTTTCATTCCTTCGGAGAAGAATTTTTCACCTGGCATTGCTGAAAAAGTCCGGGAATCTGAAAAGCCAAAAGAAGATATTAAAGTGGAACCTGTTAATGAGTTAGCTAAAACAAAGGATGCAAAGTTTTTGGAAATAGAGATCCCTAATCCAAATGCGAAAACGGAAGTCGTAAAACCTGTTGAAAGTAAACCTGCTCAAAATGTTATAAGTAACGTAATAGTAACTGATAACCCAGTGGAAACGGTTATTAAAAAGGCTGAGATGATAAATTCTGACTGCAAAACTCTTGCAACCGATGAAGATTTTCTGAAATTGCGAAAAAAAATGGCGGCAGCAGATAATGATGATGAAATGATAGCGCTCTCAAAAAAAATATTTAAAGCAAAGTGCTTTACTGTAGAACAGGTAAAAAATTTGAGTGTATTGTTTTTAAAAGATGCAGGCAAATATGCATTTTTTGATATGGCATATGCGTTTGTTTCGGACTCACATAATTTCAGTTCCCTTCAAAGCCAGTTGTCAGAAACATATTACGTAAATCGTTTCCAGGTAATGATTCGGCACTAAACACATGTCGCGAATCATAATAATAATTTTTAGACAGGAGGAAAATGATAAAATAAGGATGAACCCACTATGGCACGTTATTTTATAGAGGTCTTTTACAAGGGCACCCATTACTCCGGATTTCAAATTCAGCAAAATGCTAATTCTATCCAGGCTGAGGTAGAAAAATCACTCCAAATTTTTTTTAAGTCGTCGTTTTCGCTAACTGGTTCTTCCCGAACAGATGCAGGGGTTCACGCATTAACTAATTTCTTTCATTTTGATAGTGAAATACTCTCTACATACACAACAGAAAGTTTAAACCGGGCTATTTACAACCTCAATTCAATTTTACCGGATGATATTGTGATTAAAAGGGTCTACAAGGTTGCAGATGATGCCCATTGCCGGTTTGATGCCATTAGCAGGGAATATAAGTATTTTATTTACCAGTATAAAGATCCCTTTCAATCAGACCGGGCCTATTATTATCCTTATAAGTTGGACATAAATAAATTGAATGAGGCGGCAAGTGCTCTCTTTTCATTCCAGGATTTCACCTCTTTTTCAAAACGAAATACACAGGTTCATTCCTTCAACTGCAGTATTATTAAAAGCGAATGGGCAATAGAGCAAAGCCTGCTGGTTTATAATGTAATCTCCAATCGTTTCTTACGTGGAATGGTTAGGGGATTGGTAGGCACAATGCTAAAGGTTGGTACCGGAAAAATTACCATTGACCAATTCTATGATATAATAGAAAGTAAAGATTGTGTCAATGCTAATTTTTCGGTACCGCCGCAAGGTTTGTTTCTAATCAATGTTCAATATTGAAGATACTATCGAATCAATATCATCTGTTTTGTATCTATAATCTGGTTATTTACTAACAAAGAATATTGGTAAGTACCAGAAGATAACTGGTCTGCCTGTAATACCACTTTTCCATTGCCCTTATTCAAAGTGAATGTTTTTAAAAGAAAGCCCTTTATATCTGTGACCTTTAAAACAGCACTACCTGCGTTGGAGGGAACATAATAATTTATAATCGTGCTTCCATTATAGGGATTGGGGACATTTTGTTCAATCCGTGCATTGCTTAGGTTTTCAATACTTGTTGTTTTAGTCGTCAGCATTTGTTCAATTTTATCGAGTCGTGCTTTCAATGCTTCATTCTCATTGGATAATTCCTGCACGGCCTTTACAAGTGGCACCACTAACTTTTCATAAGAAATACTGTAGTTGTCTGTAGGGTTTTCAGGTGCATGCACTCCATTGAAACTGTATCCGATGTTTTTTGCCGCCATTTCCATTTCCTGCGCAATAAAGCCGGATTGGTGTATGCCAGGCAATTTTGAGGTTGATTTGTTCATCATTTCTTTACGGCTGGCTTTGATACTGTCAGGGTAACTCTGGGTTAAAAATTCATCAAATTTGTTTACATCAAAATTGTACACTACAGGTCTTAGTAATTTAATGAATTCAAGCCCTTTCACTTCTTCTTTAATATCACTTTTAAAACGCCCATCAGAAACAGTCCAGGAACCTGCGGCGGATTCTACAATTGTTACGTTAGCATCCCCAAGTCGTATTTTATTACTGTTATTTACTATAGCACCATTGCCAAGTGCGGTTGCATTTGTAAGGTTACCGGTGGATACATCTGAAAAAGTGCCAAGAGCTGTGTTATAACTTCCAGTAAAGTTATGCCATAGCGCATTGAACCCACTGGCTATATTATAATTTCCAGTACTGTTTCCATATAGGGCCTGGTACCCGCTGGCTGTGTTAACGTTACCAATAGTGTTATACATTAGCGCACCGTGCCCACTGGCCGTGTTTAAATATCCCGTAGTGTTAGAATAAAGCGCATAGGATCCATTGGCAGTGTTGTTAATGCCGGAAGTGTTGGAGGAAAGAGCGAAGCGTCCTGTGGCAGTATTCTCATTGCCGACAGAATTGCTAAATAGCGCCCCCACCCCATTAGCTACATTACCAAACCCGCTGGTATTTGAAAGAAGTGCATTGACCCCGTTGGCAGTGTTTTCGCCGCCATTAATGTTTGCGCGAAGCGCATGCCATCCATTGGCAGTGTTGCCGTAGCCTGTAGTGTTTCTGGTAAGCGCCTGAGCTCCATTAGCAGTGTTCCAGAAGCCTATAGTGTTTGCCCAAAGCGCACTGGCTCCGGCAGCGGTATTGTCGCTGCCAGTAGTGTTTGAGCGAAGCGCATCAGCTCCATTGGCTGTGTTGAACACGCCGGAAGTGTTGTTCATAAGCGCAGAATATCCATTGGCAGTGTTAAGGGAGCCGATAGTGTTGTTCATAAGCGCATTGGCTCCGGTAGCTGTATTGTTGTTGCCAATTTTATTTGCGAGAAGCGTAAAATATCCATTGGCAGTGTTGTATGAGCCGGATGTGTTGGAGAAAAGCGAATTGAATCCATTGGCGATGTTTCCTGTACCCGAGTTTGCCTTCAGTGCTCCATATCCAAAAGCAGTACTCTTCATTCCTCCAATGGGAAGGGTGTTGGCTTTGTAAGAAGTATTAGCATCATCTTCCTTTTGGGCTGTTGCCATGATGATTGTAAAAAAAAGAGTGGCAGTCGCTATTGTTTTTTTTGCAAACAATATTGAAGGATGATTATTTTTCATGATTTTTAATTTTTAGTTTAGAAAAGTAGAAAAAGGAAATAAAGGAATTAATGACGTTGGTCAGGCATAATATTGATTTTGTTTTTTATGCGGCGTGCAATTGATGGATTATCAGTTTTGAGATTTAAATGAAAGAAATAATGAGTATATGACAGGTCGGAAGATTACTGTGAAATTCTCATAGAATTAGAGGAACTATCCTTTATCTAAAGCCGAACATTTAGGGATATTAGGATATTTAGGTAAGAAGCAATATGCTGCCTTTCGGTCGTATACGCTTATTCTTTATTCCAATAATTGCGTTATGTCGGATTTTTTCGTTTTAAATTGAAAATTACTCTCAAAATATTATCAAATGCCACATCCTCTATAATGCAACATAGGTAGGCATTTCGGAGATGTTTGATTAATAAATTGTTTAAATTTCTTTTTTATTTCTATAAAAAACTTTGGTAGTAAATCATATCACCCTATCTTTGCCGTCCGCTAATAAAAAAGCGAAAAGTTCTTTAAAAATCAGCCTAAAAAAATAAAAGAAATTTCTTTAAAAAAACTTCAAAATAAATTGGGTTGTAGTGCAAACAATCATACCTTTGCACTCCGAAATAAAAATCGGGTTTAGTTCTACGAAATGTCAACTTAAGGTGTTCAGTATCAAATCATTGAAACGAAAGGTTTTAAATAAAAATACTGAATTAAATTTGGTTAATAATACAGGGTCACATACTTTTGCACTCCGATAAAAACGGGGGCAAACAAAACGGCCTAGAAAGTTCTTTGAAAGATTGGAAACAACAGCATGAGACTTCGGTTTCACAAAAGGTAAATTGAGCGCAAATAATAATTAAGATTTGACAAGTTTTTTTTCATAGAGAAAATACTATAGTCAGATCAAACAAGACATTTACAATGGAGAGTTTGATCATGGCTCAGGATGAACGCTAGCGGCAGGCTTAATACATGCAAGTCGAGGGGC
>JANPIJ010000134.1:0-15992 GCA_031424955.1 Ferruginibacter sp.
ATTTTTTACCTGCAATGATGGTATAAACGGGCAGGAACTATGGACAAGTGATGGTACTGTTGCCGGCACCGTTTTATTTAAAGATTTATATCCCGGAACCACGGGCTCTTACCCCACGGCATTTACTGTTGCCAATGGAAAATTATTTTTTATGGGTAGTGGCGTGGATGGCGACAGAAGACTGTATGTGAGCGATGGATCACCTGCCGGCACCACCATTATCAGGAACAATTACATTGACCTTTTTAATGGGTTTAGCAATTTTGCAGTAATGAACAATGAAATATATTTCAGGAGTGATGGAGCCCCCCAATACGCCTATGGATTATGGAAAAGCGATGGCACAGCAGCAGGTACCGTGTTGGTAAAAGCAGGAGGCTTTATACCGGGAGTATTGGGTAGCAACTACGCTGTATTGAATAATAAAATGTATTTCAGTGGTAACGACAATGTAAATGGCAGTGAGCTTTGGGTAACAGACGGAACAACAGCTGGCACACACATCGTACTCAACATGCGTACCGATGGCGGCGGTGTTTTATATAGCGGATCGCCGATGGCTTTAACGGTGTACAACAGTAAAATTTATTTTTCCGCAAGTGATGATACACATGGCCAGGAATTATTTGTAACAGATGGCACAGCGGCCGGTACCGCATTGGTAAAAGACATGTTGCCGGGCACTGGAGCAAGTGTACCCTACCAGGTAACTTTGTACAACGGGCTTTTGTATATACTAAATTCGTATAACCGCGAACTATGGAAAACGGATGGAACAACTGCGGGTACACAATTGGTAACCACAGTACAGGAATCCAGCAGGTTTGGTGCGGTATGGAATAACAAAATCTACCTCATCTCCGGCACCAGCCAGTTTCTTTGGCAGAGCGATGGTACCGCGGCAGGAACTGGCTTTGCCACCGCAACCAACACCAATGCTATTATCAGAATTTACGCCACCGATCTGAATCTTACCCCTTTCAATACAGCGCTTTATTTTGGTGGAAGCTGCGATGTGATATCTCCCAGCGTTGAGCCGCTCCGCTTTGTATCTGCAACCATTGTTCATAATTTTTCTTTTACCGGCAGCGGTAACTGGAGCAATCCTGCTAACTGGGCCGGTGGCATTGTACCGCCGGCAACATTAATGGCGGGCGATCAGGTGGTGATCAACGGCAATTGCATCCTTGATATTGCAGTATATGCACAGGCAGGCTCCTCCATTACTGTTGCTGCCGGAAAAAGTTTACTGATACTGGGTTCGCTTACAATACAGTAGGGAGAGATAGCTGGTCCGCCACATTTGAATATTCGCTTCCATGGCTGGCTGTGTAAATTATCAAATTCCTGTACCAAAGTAGGGATTGAATGAAAGAGGATATATTAATATCGCCCTGGTTGCTCCGGTGCTCCCAAACAACCAGGCTAACAATCAGATTGCAGAGGCAGGGCCCATTCCGGCACCAGGAATTCTTCTTCCAGTCCACGTCTTTTATTGACGACAAGCCGTGAAAAACTTTCACCGATATACGGGTCATCTACATAGGTGGCAATGCCAATGCATTCGTTGCCAACAAAGCATAAATATTTCTGACCGAAATACAGTTGTTGTAAAGGAGCATTTTTCATAATGATTTGTTGTGGATAAAAAATATTGTTGTTGTACTTACAGTGTTATCCAGTATATACTGGCAACGTTTTTTTTCGGGAATTATTGGATATTGTTTACCAGGTGGATAGTAAAACGAGAGTATCCACGGTAAATTACCTGCACTGGTTATTTAGCCCGGCATATATTGCGAAATGAATAAAAGAATCCTGGCACAAAAATCAATGGCCAGGCAGCCCGGTGGGATTGACCAAAAAATACCGCTTGCAAAAGCACCAGTTTAGTTTTATATTGATGTTCCTATTCTTCCCCTTGCTAACTGCTGCTTGCTTTTTATTCCTATCTTTTTTTTTAACCCTTAATATTTTAATTATGAAAAAAATGTTTGTATGGGCCCTGCTGGGGTCCACCTTATTCTTTGGCTGCAACAATGATAAAGCACCGGAAACTACAGAAAAAAGTACGGCTGCTGTTACCGAAACAAAAACAGCACCGGCTGAATTTGCAGACACCAAATACAGTGAAATTGGCAAAAAAGGGCTTGCTGCACTATCTGCCGGGGATGTTGATGGCTGGATGGCAGGATATGCCGACAATGCGGTGTATGTATGGAATAATGGGGATAGCCTTGTGGGCAAAGCTGCTATTGCTGACTATTGGAAAAAAAGAAGAACCGAGGCAATCGACTCTATCAGTTTCACTAACCAGATATTTCTGCCCATCAGGGTAAATCAGCCACAAAGTGTTGAACAACCCGGGGTTTGGCTGCTGGGCTGGTATATGACGTCTGCCAAATACAAAACCGGTAAAAGGATGATACAATGGATTCATACGGATATGCATTTTAATGAGGCGGACCAGATAGACCGGGTGATTCAATACCTTGACCGGGTACCCATCAATGCCGCTATGACAAAATAATTAAAAATTGAACCGATGTAAAAACGGTGCAGGAATGTGCCGTTTTTTTTGTACCGTCTTATTCAGGGCAACAGCTCCGATGAGCCTTAGGCGGGCCGGGACGTTGCGCAGCATACAATATGGCATTGAATGAAGCACCGGTAAATTTGTTGCAACGCCCTCCCACACACATAGCACCAGGTATTGTCCGGAATCAGTAAAAAGATTAACGGCCGTCATGAAATATTTTTGCCCCAGGGCGTAATTTACAGGCCTGATATTGCCCTAATGAAACGCTATGCAAACGATAGTGGAAAAAGTTGCAATAGAAAAGTAACCATCTTTTCATGCATGCTGTTGTTTTAAGCTGTGGTGGCGATAAGGATGGATGCGCAGGAGGCCGGCAACTATCCCGCTGCCGCAGACAGTACTGCACTTGTTGTTTTAAAAAATCCGGTTGTTAAACGACCTCGATTTAATAGAAATTCAATTGAACTTTTTGCTTCCCAGCCTTTGCCATGGGCTTACAACCGGTATATCCGAAAGGCTGACTTTGCAAAGATTTCATTCAGCAGCCTGTTAACTAATTTTGAACCCCGAAGCTGGGAATGGGATGATAACAAATTTATCAATAACCACTTTTCACATCCCTATCACGGGAGTATTCATTATCATTCGTTTCGCACCAACGGGTATGGTTTTGGGGCCTCGTCGCTGGCTACGGTTGCCGGTTCACTTATTTGGGAAATTGGCTGGGAAACACACTATCCTGCGCCCAACGATTTAATTAATACCAGCCTTTGAGGTATTGCCGTGGGTGAAATGACCTTTCGCCTCGCAAATGCCATTTTAAAGAAGCCGCACCATGGCGTGAAGGGGCATGTGCTGGAGTCTGTAGCGTTTATAATAAACCCCATCAACGGACTCAACCGGGTGATGGATCACCAATGGAACCGGCCCGGGGCAACGCAGGATACTACCAGCCGATTTATTGCTACCGTGGATTTTGGCGGCAGGGAGTACGCTGATAAGAGTGATGGCAAAATAAAAAAATGGCGCAATGAACTCTATTCTACTATTGAGCTTGAATATGGCAACCCCTTTAAAGACATTAAAAAACCATTTGGTAATTTCTTAGCCACCGTGGAAGCCGGTACTTCAGCAGACCTCAATATGATCAGGGTAAAGGGGGTGCTGTATGGCTGGAATATTAAAAATACCGAACGCACAAAGCAGGTGGCAAATGTTTTATTCAGTTATGACTTTTATAAAAATCCCGCTTTTGCCTATAGTGCGGAAAGTTTTCACCTGAACCTGGTATCCGAGTATAAGCTGGACGGAATTCGTGCAAGGACTTATATTGGTGCAGGCATTATTGCCCTGGCGGCGGTGCCCAATGCCTATCTTTATTACGGCGAGGGAAGGGATTATGATTATGGGTGCGGCCTTGGACTGGCTTTTGCCGGCAGGGTAACAATTTCCAACAAACTGGTGCAGGTATTTCAATATCGCCGGGGCTGGTTTAAAACGGTGAATGGTTTTAACTCCCGCTATTATTTAGGCGCCACCAATTTGGCCATCAAATACAAAGTATTAAAAAACTTTTTCGCAGAGGTTGAATGGAGCGCTTATTTTTTAGCCGGAAAATACCAGGGCTATGCGGATATCACGAAAAGATACACGAATGTTCATGGTGCAATAGAATATAACTTTCGTTTTTAGTGCTGCAGTACACACTGTACTGCAACCGTCACTGGCTGATGAAGCCGGGACAGGGGACGGCAGCAGGAAGGGTTGTATACAGTTATTTAATTGGCCGGTATAGGCTCAACATCAATCATGGCCTGCAATGACAAAGCTTATCGCGGTACCCGGTGTTTACTAATTTACAATGCTGAACCCTGCTGCAATAACATTAATCCTCCGTCCATTTCCGGCAATGAAAATACGCCAGGGAGTTCGTTGGGTGTCGAAATGGTTTCATGAAAACATTCCGGGAAAGAAACCTATTGGTGACGACACCGTCTACGGCGGGAGTTTTTTTTAATAATAGAATTAAACCAGCCATCTTTGACAGGTTGTATACGAACCTTTATGAAAAAAATAATTTTGTTACTCGCTGTATTGTATGCTACTCACCAATATCCAGTTGCCCAACCTTCAACCGGGCGAATGTTGTTTGTGATTGATTCCGTCCCTGTGTTTTATGATCTTAATCCATTAAACGATCTGAGGGAAGAAGATATCGCCTCCCGGATGATCGTAAAAAACGACAAGGGTTTACAGTTGGCAGGTGCATCCGCGATTGACAGCATAACTTATATTTTCACAAACAAATATCTTAGCCGCCCGGATAGCATCAAACAGTTGCCTTCGTTAAAGCAAATGGAGATGAAAGATAGTGCCTGGCATTTTAAGGGTGTACCCTATACCGGTAAATATGTAGAATACTATTTTAGCGGCAACAAATTCAGAGAGGGTAGCTTACTCAATGGAAGGCTTCATGGTGAGGAAATATATTACTTTCAAAATGGCCGGATGGGGAGCGTGCAACATTATACAAACGGAAAGCAAACGGGTCCTGGCACTACTTACTATAAAAATGGCGGCATCCGAAGTAAGGGGGTTAATATTGAAGATTGGAAAGGGGAGTGGGAATCATACTTTCCGGATGGCCTTATTGAAAGCCGGGGCACAGCACCGGACAGCACCGGATGTTATACAATGATCAATTATCTTTCTTCAGGAAAAATAAAACAGGTACTTAGTTTTTATAAAAACGGGAATATGAAAAAGGATTCGGCCTTTGACAAATCCATATTGATCAATAAAATGTTGGAGCAGATGAAAAAGGCTGCCGGCAAACATGCCGCTAAAAAAATGGCCGCAGCAGCAATTAGACTGAATAGCGCCAATGCGGATGTGTATAGCGGGCTTGGTTTTTTTATGTTTGATAAAAAATATTTCAGCGAGGCCATTGCGGCGTTTGATAAGGCACTGGAAATAGAACCGTATTTGATTCAAATATTGTTTTACCGTGCATTAGCGAGGATTAACAAAAACGGCCCGGAGCGTAAGTGGGTAAAGCAGGAAAATAGTGAAACCCCTATATTAACCCCTTTTGATAAAAATAATGTTCCACCCGCGGAAAGAGAAAAAATATGCAGTGACTTAAAGAGGGCGACAGCATTGCGCACCATTTTTTCTTACTCATTCGATTTTTTATTGGTTGAAAATGCTGCGAAATATTGTGATATGGATTTGCGGCGGTAGCAAATTTTTCAACCGGGTAGGCGGCATTGCTTAGTGGTTCGTGAGGCACTAACCAGGGGGGAAGGCTGGGTTTTTCCAACAGGTTGCTTTTACAAGGGATATCATTTTTTTAAAATAGGTCACCCCTGGTAAAATGCGCAACGTGCCGGCCAATCCCGGGCCGGAGGAAAGAAATTACCGGTAATTGAGCCCTACTACTTATTTACTACCTTTTTCCAGGTACCAACCCATTAATTAAACCTATCTTGATTGTCTATCAACAACCGGTTATCCCGGTTAATGCCGGCAAGCATTATTGATCGTGCCTGCCCGGCGCCATTACACTGCATAGCAACAGTGCCGGGCACACAAGTGGCAGTTACTTTTTAGGAACTGAATTCCGGGATATATTTTTTCATTTCAATCAACCGCTTATCAATGCAACCTTTTTTAACCACTATTACCCGTTATGCAATGGGCATGATATTATTGATAGCCGCTTCCGCGGTATCGGCTCAAAATATATTTAACTCAAGCGGAAATGTAAAAAGCACCAAAGATTATTACGCAGATAAAGCCGCAGAAGAAGCCAGGAGAAAGCAAAATACCTACACTCCCAAACCTGCTACCACCATCAACAATAATTCGGATACTTACAGTCGCCCCGGTGTAAAAACGCCCTCAGCCCCCACTTTGAAATACGATAAAGCTGACATCTCTGACGGACTTATTGTAGCCACCCTTGGAAGTAGTTATGGTTTTGTAAATACTTACGGCAACACCATCATTCCATTTAAATATGATTATGCCAGGAGTTTTGAGGGCGGTATGGCAATGGTAGCTATCAATAAAAAGTATGGCTTTATCAACAAAAATGGTAACCCGGTTATACCCATTATTTATGACAGGGCGATCGTATTTAATGAAGGCTTCGCGGCGGTCACCAGCATGGGGAAATTTGGTATTATAAACCCCGCCGGTGAATTTGTAATCCCCCTGCAATACAGCTATGCCGGTAATTTTATAGATGGACTGGCCGAACTATGCTCCGTTGATAAATGGGGTTTCGTAAACACTGTGGGCACAGCAGTTATTCCCTTACAATATGCACAGATAAATCAGTTTAAGGAAAACCTGGCTGCCGTTAAATTGAATAATAAATGGGGCTTTATTGATAAGGCTAATAAAACTGTGATCCCTTTTTTGTATGATTATGTACTTGAATTCAACAATGGAATTGCACGTGTACAACAAGGTGGTAAATGGGGGACTTTGGATAAAACCGGTAAAATTATAGTTCCTCTTAAATACGACGAACTGGGCCAATATAATGATGGATTGCTTTGGGTGAAAACCGGTAATAAATGGGGCGCCATCAATGAAAGCGGGGTGGAGGTAATAGCCCCTGCCTATGAATCTGTATCAAATTCTGAAGGAAAGGTATTTGTACGCTCAGCCGGCAAAACCCTCCAAAAAAGCAGGAACAACCGCTTTTACCAAAGCCAAACGCATTTTGATGGCGGCCTCGCTGCCGTAAGCATCAATAATAAATATGGTTTTATTGATGAAAACGATGATGTCGTGATTCCCTTGAAATATGACAGCGCAAAGGCTTTTGACCGATTGCTGGCCCCGGTGTTGTCAGGTGGCAAATGGGGCTTTATCAATAGAAGCGGCGGGCAGATTGTTCCGTTTTTATACAGCAGCACCGGTAAGGTTATAAACGGGACCATCGGTGTAACGATAAATGGAAAACACGGTTTATTGAACGAGGCCGGCAAGCTGGTGTTGCCTGTGGTGTATGATGATGCTTTTAAATTTGAAGAAGGCATATCCAAAGCGGGTATCAATAAAAAATACGGCCTGGTTAACATTACCGGTAAAGTAATTATTCCCCTTTTATATGATGATATTGAATTTTTTACAGAAGGGCTTGCGGCGGTGCAGATGAATCAGCAATGGGGTTTTGTAAATGAATCGGGCAATATTGTGATACCGTTGGATTATACAACCGTCTCCGGTTTTTACCTGGGTTCTTCCGTAGTATCGAAGCAGGACAAATGGGGCTTTATTAATGCCACGGGCAAAATAACGATCCCGCTGGTGTATGATGCTGCACAAAGTTTTAGCGAGGGCCTGGCACCGGTAAAACTCAAAAACAAATGGGGCTACATCAACCGGCAGGGAAAAGTAGTGGTGCCTTTTAAATTTACAAAGGCTGCTTATTTTAAAAATAACTACGCCTTTGTAGAAGTCGACGAAAAGCCGCGGCGGGTTAACCGGGCGGGAAAAATAGATTACTATCCGTCATCAAATGAAAAGCAAGCAGCATATTATGCTGCGATATCAATTGAAGAGGGCAACAGGAAAGTAAACAGGGATGATTTTGCAGGCGCCATCCCGGAATACCAGGCTGCCATTGATGGCGATCCCGACAATGCAATAGCTTACTTCCGGATGGGCAATGCGAAGTACGCATTAAAGCGATATGGGGATGCAATAAAACACTACAACAGCTCGCTTGATATAAATCCCGATAATGAAGATGCGCTGGCCATGCGTGCAGCCAGCAAAGAAAAATACATGGATTACGAGGGAAGTAAAGAAGATTTTGATCGGGTAATTGAATTGAACCCTGCCCGCCGGTCAGCTTTTAATAACCGGGGTAATGTAAAATTTAAATTGCAGGATTTTAAGGGCGCTGCAGACGACTTTGAAAAAGCCATCGCATTAAACCCCGCAGATCAACTCGCCATTGATAATTTAAAACTTACCCGGAAGGTATTGGATAACAAAACCACACCGTCGGCGAACAGCAATGCTACAATTAACTATTTCGAAAACGGAAATGATAAATACAATCTGCAGAATTATGCAGCGGCCATACTGGACTATGACAAGGCGATTGAGAAAGATCCGCAAATGGCATCGGCTTATTACAACCGGGGTATGGCAAAAATTAACATGAGTACTGATGGTTGTGCAGATTTGAAGAAAGCCTGGAGTCTCGGTTTTTTTAAAGCCGCAGGCTTATTGAAAAGCAACTGCATCAGTGATAAGAGCATAAAAAAAGCAGCTGGTTATTATGAAAAGGGTAGCGAACGGTTTACCGCAAAAGAATACAAGGAGGCTATCCGTTCTTTTGATGATGCCATTGAGCTGAACCCTTATGAATATGTATCGTATAATAGCCGCGGCGCTGCAAAATATTTTATCGCCGATTACCAGGGTGCTTTGGAAGATTATGAAATAGGATTGAAAATAAAGCCGGGCAATAAAATGCTGACAGGCAATTTGGCGCTGGCAAAAGAAAAGCTGGGGATGAAGGAGGCGCAGGCGCCTGTACCGGTTAAAACATTTACCGATGCCGGTAAAACGTATGATACAAAAGGGAATTTCCAGGCAGGTATAGCAGTAGTTAGCCGGCAGGGGAAATATGGTGCCATCAACGAAAGTGGCGAACTAATTATACCCCTGCAGTATGAATATATGGAGGGTTTCAGGGACGGGATGCACGCTGCCGTTGCTGTCAATAACAAATACGGAATGATTGATAAAAGCGGTAAAGTTGTTATACCCGCAGTGTACGATGAAATGGCCGCAGATTTTGCCGAAGGATTGAGTTTTGTAAAACAAAACGGCAAATGGGGCTACCTTACTATCACTAACAAAATGGTAATACCGCTGTTGTATGAAAAGGCGGGCAATTTTAGTGATGGCCTGGCTGCGGTAAAACTGAATGGTAAATGGGGCTATATTGATAAAACAGGGAAAACAGTCATCGCCTTTAAATACGAAGACGCCAGTTTTTTCCAGCAGGGATGGTGCATCGTTAAAGCCGGGGGTAAATGGGGCTGCGTTAACAGAGCGGGAGAGGAAACAGTGCCATTCATCTACAATGAAATGTATGGTTTTGAAAATGGGAAGCTGGTAGTGATATTGGCAGGCGAAACATTGTACCTGGATAAAACAGGTAAACAAGTGAAGTGATTTTAATTCTGCTCTTGAACTGGTCTGCAAAGCCTTGACGGCAAAAAAGGGTTATAATTTTTCAAAGCCAAATAGGACGACTGCAAAAAAATATTTTACTTCGGCTGATAAGTGATGGTCGTATAATAAAATCCACCGATTTGCGGTCCGCCCAAAATGGAATAATAATAACGGTTCAGCAGGTTGGCAGCGCCTGTTTTTATACTGATGGATGGATGCGGGAAATGATATTGAATCATACAATCCACATTGAATATAGAAGGTACAGAGCCATTTATTAAGAAGGATTGCCAGTAATAATTGCTTTGGTATTTAAAAGATGCGCCAAAGCCAAACCGTTTGAAAATATTGGTAGCGGTAATACCTGCATTGGCTATCAAAGCAGGTGTATTAAAACCATCTTCCAACCCGTCATTCCGTTCGGTTTTTTTAAGTGTTTGATAACTGCCGGTTGCAGTAAGGGAATAATGACTATTGAGCACATAACGAATATCCAGTTCTGCGCCAATGTTGCGCACTGCTGTTTTTGAATTGGTCCACAACCGGTACCGGGATTGTTTCGTACGATCGTACAGGTAAGCTGGTATTTGTGCATCGTCTGTTGTGTTTGGAATACTGGCTTCAATTTGCGCAATAAAGTTCGAATAGAGATTGTAATAAAAGGCTGCATCTATCAACAATTTATTGTGTAGCAGAATACTCCGGTAGCCCAATTCAAAGGACTGCATTTGCTCCGGCTTCAGGTAAGTATAGGTATTGCGCTGTAGCAGGCCCTTGTGCTGTACAATGGCCTCGTCCTGCGTAAGTCCCCGGGTATTGACGGCTATGTTTACAGCAGACTGGAACGCATCAATGGAACTTTTTAACCAGGACGTTTCAAAAATACCATTGCTCATTACTTTTAATCCACCCACCCGCTTTACGCCACCACTGTTGATATTGGAGAAGCCTTCAAAAATACCGGGAAACCGGTAGCCGTTCTGGTAAGAGAAACGCAGGTAATTTGATTTGGCAATATTATACACAGCAGTGGCTCTCGGGTTCCAGTATAGTTTAAAATACTGGTAGCTGCTGGCACGCAGTGCCGCACTTAACGCTAGTTTTTTATGAAAAAAGTCTTTGGTAAAATGCGTAAAAAAACCAAAACTACTATATCGTAAATTACGATCCGGTGATGTGGGGTTGATAAAATAATTGCCATCGGGTACAATAATATACTGCCTGAAATCTGTACCAGCCTTCAGTTTAAATTTCAGCTTCAGGTAAGTGCCCAGGTCGAAGCTGGCTTCTGTATGTACCATATTGGCTTTTACGTTTAAGGCAGCACCCACATCCCAGTTATTTATTTGTTGCAATCTTTTCAGTGCTGCATCAAAAGCTGCTGTACCGGGTTGCAGCCGTCCATCATCTGCCATTGCCCTTGCTATACGGTGTGCTGCAGCTATACCGGCAGCGTTTGCAACGGCCGTATTGAAGGCATTGATATAATCAGTATACCAATTGTTGGTTGACTTAAATCCAAGATCAATATTCTCCGCCATCGAACGCATATTGTAGGAGTTGCCGGTATTTTCTGAATTAATATAAGCCCGTAATTGAAGTAAGGGACTGTTATATTGAAGGATATGTTGCTGCAATAAATAATCTTCCAGGCGAAACCGGTTTGACCGCTGGTACACACTGTTTAGAAAAGCAGCCCGGTAGGTGTAGATAAGGGTTGAACGGGTGTTGGGTTTGTAATAAACGGATGCATCTGCTTTCCAGTTTTGCAGTTGATAATCTGCTACCTCGCGTTCAGCATAGCCGGTACGCGATACCACATAATTTTTGCCACCGAGGGAAAGTGTTCGCCGGTTGGAAGATTCATTGCCATAGATATTTACACCGTCAGCGGCGGGGTTATCGTTCCCGGTTAATCCAACAGTTTGATTGGCGGTTGGGTTCAGGTCATCCCGGTTGTCAGCAATCCAGTCATACCCTTTTACAAAGCCGGCGTTTATTTTGAATGCCCATTTCGGAGATAATACCTGGCCCCAGCGCAGGCTGGTTTCCTGGAACCATTTCGCAGCCACGCCATCGGGATCGTTTACATGATTGATGCCCACCTGCTGTTGCAGGCTTAGTCCCTGGTAGGTGAACGGGTCTTTGGTGGTGAAATTGGCGAGGCCGTTGGTAGCATTCATTCCATATAGCGCAGATGCTACACCCTGTATGATCTCTACATGATTGATATCAAGATCTCCCGGGCATAAAGTAGCTGCAATGGGAGCGCCAATATGCGGCGATTGGTTATCAATATTATCAACCAGTTGTACAAAGCGTACATTGGTGGTGTTGGAAAATCCCCTGGTATTGATCACCTTAAAACCCATGCTGGGAACAATGAGCTGCACCCCCTTCATACTACCAATCGCATCATAAAAGGAGGGCGCCGCGGCCTGCTTTATTTGGGCGGCGGTAATTTTGGATATGCTTACGGGTGCGGCAATTAACTTTTCCGATACCCGGGAAGCGGTTACCACTACATCCTGTAAAGTGGTAGTATCTATCGGCAGTGCTGCTTGCTGGGCAAAAGCCGTAATGGAAAACAGCATACCGATCGCAGTGGCAAAAAAATAGTTGACTGGTATTTGAAACTTCATGTAAGCCAGGTTGGTAAATAATACGATTTCAATGTATTTCATTTCCGTTACAACAAATATACAAAGCCAGGTAAAATGTTGTGATAGTTATTTGGCAGTCAGCCAGTCAGGAAGCAATCTGCTATCGTGATGTTGCCGCCGTTTCAAATTGCTTTCTATATGAAAAAATTGTGTTCCCTGCTTTTTATCTCCTGCGAAAAATTGGTTGATTAGTGACACACGGGACAGGAAATTAATCCTGCGGTTACCAGGAAAGCTTGCTATCAAAGTGCCCCGGAATGCTTACCGCCAGGCAGCAGTATGAAAAATGCCATCAATATAGTGTACGGTAATAACGTGAAGTAAATGAAGTTAAAAAGGCGCTGTAATTTACAGCGCCTTTTAGATTTCTCTGTCTTATCTATTATTTTCCTTTCAGCAACTTTACAATTTGTTTTTGTCCTCCTTGTATTACTTCAACCAGGTAAATACCGGGGCTGTAGAAAGTTCCAAGTCGTAGCGTTTGGTTAGCCTGTAGCGAGGATTTTGATTCTATTAACCTGCCCGCCAGGTCGTATACCCTTACTTGTACACCGTTTCCTATCCTGCTGCCTATTTGAAGGTCAAAGTAGTTCCATGACGGATTGGGGAGCGCTCGTACTGAAAGATTGCCTGTGTGTTCTTCCAGAACGATTTTACGAAGAGCGATTGATTTAGCCGGGTCGGCACAAGTCCCCAGCAGATCACCGTGCTCAAGGTGATCGGCTACGCCGTTAGCAGCAATCGTAAGCGTATTGTTTCCCTTGTGACAGATTAGGATTTTGTCTCCCTTCCTGCCTCCGGAAATGTCTGTGACATTTACGGTTTTAGAGGCTGTACCGGTGCAACCGTTTTGATCCTGTACAATGACGGAATACAGGGTGGTAGCTAAAGGACTGACGGTAACTGTAGATGCAGCAGAACCATCAGACCAATTGTAGGTATAAGGTCCGGTGCCTCCACTTACGGTAGTGGCAAGCGTTAATGAGGCTGCCGGTGAATAGGCGGGGTATACGGTATTTGGCAGCACACCCCGGGCGAGTGCAAATGCGTCCGGAATTGATACCGATATGGTAGGACAGGCAACTAGAAAGCCCCTGATTTCACCGCCGGGAAAAGCAGACGAATGAATATTGAAATAGGCCTTCCCGTCGTTAAGTGCTGCTTTCAGCGCAGCAAAAGCAGAAGCCGGTGTGCCGCCATTATTATTCCTGTAAGATGTGTTGTAGCTGGATGCGAGGGTCATGTCAAATGTCATGTCATACGTTCCTGATGTTACCCCCGCCGGGAAACCCGGAAAAGTTGGCGTGGTGGTAGCTACACCTGCTGTACCTGTCCCCGGAACAGCAGTGGCGGCGTGAATGTGACAAACTGTTGTTGGTCCTGTTAGCCCGCTAAACGTAGCTTTTACATGCATGGTTGTACCAACAATCGTAACAACGGCACTTCCTGTACCCGGGGAGTTATTTGGAGGCGCTTCGATTGAACCTAAAAGTTGGTTGGCCCTGTAAACCTGTGCGTTGGAAGCATAGAAAGCTCCCGGTAAAAACACAGATAGCAAAACAGTTTTTGCCACGCTTACCGACAAAAGATTTTGGTAAATTTTTTTCATGAGTCTTGTTTTAGTTGTATGATTAAAAAGCAATCTGGCACAGGAAGGAGAAATGTGCAGTTTAAAAGGGTGCGTAAAAGTTTCTTCGGATGTTGGCTTGTAAGTGTTTAAACACTATAACGATGGCAATACAAAAAAGAGAACCGGATATTGAAGCAATAGTTACTACTAATGTAAACTTTTGGTATGACTAATCAAAATTATTTAATATAAAGTATCGATTGCTTTTATCAAAGCAGGAAGCAGCTCCACCAGTATTACCGAATGGTGTTTTACAATACTTTTTGCTTCCGTGTTTTCAGGCATTTGCATTTTTAACGGCATCAATTTTCTCCACTTCCAGGTATTCAATAAAGCAGATACTTACGAAAGCGTATGACTTGAAAGCTAATGTACTCCGGGAACTGCAGCATTTGGTTCTACGATGTGTTGCAGGGGGAATTGCAAATAAAGATGATATCTTTTTAATAGGTTTCATCTCTATTTGCAGGTTACAGTAATTCATTTTGTTGCAGCGTGGCGAAGGATACGAATCACACGGCCATCGTTTGTGAAGTGAAACCACATCGGGGAGACTTCTGCACCTGTAGGGCGAGGGTACAAACCCTGCCTGGAAAAATTTATTACCCATCATCCCGCCACGATGCACAGGCTCCTACTCTTCATCCATTTCCAGCAATAAATTAACGATCAGGGCCGTCCACCCCGTTTGGTGAGAAGCGCCCAAACCCTGCCCGGTGTCGCCATGAAAAAACTCATAGAACAAGTGAGGTTCTTTAAAATGATCGGTTGTCCAAACCGGCTGACCGGCATCATGATACTGGTATTGCCCCGTATCATTTCTGTCAAATATTTTTAAAATCCTTTTACTCAACTGGTTGGCAATTTGTTTCAGGTTCAGCTTCATTCCTGAACCTGTCGGAAATTCAAATGTGTACTTATCGCCATAATATTCATAATATTTCCGGAGGGTATTAATAATCAAATAATTTAATGGCAACCAGATAGGTCCCCGCCAGTTGGAATTGCCCCCAAACATAGAACTGGAGCTTTCGCCGGGTTCATAATGAATACTATAATTGGTGCCCTGGTATCCAAAAACATAGGGGTTTTCCTTGTGGCTCCTCGACAGGGAACGGATTCCGTAGTCTGATAAAAACTCTGCCTCATCCAATAACCTTTTCAACAGTTTTTCCAGTCGGTCGTCCACCATGATGGCAAATAAATAATTACCATCTTCATTCTTTTTTTCAATATCTGAAATGATCCTGGTCAGGTCCGGCCTGGTAAGCCGGATGACCTCTAAGCGGGTATTGAATTCCCGCAGGTTTTTAAATACACTGCTATGAATGATTTCAACAGCCAGTAATGGAATGATACCCACCAGGGAACGGATTTTCAAACGCTGGCTGGTTCCGTTTGCAAACTGTACGGCATCATAATAAAAGTTATCCTGTTCATCCCAAAGCGAAATATCTTTCTTTCCAATATGGTGCATGGCCCAGCCAATATTGAGAAAGTGCCTGAAAAACTTGGCAGCCGATTCTTCGTAAGCCTGGTTGTGCTGTGCCAGTTCCAGCGACATGTGCAACATATTGCTGGCATACATCGCCATCCAACTGGTGGCATCGGCCTGCTGCAATTTTTTTATTCCCGGCGGCATGTGGTTCCTGTCAAATACGCCAATATTATCCAGTCCAAGAAAGCCCCCCTCAAATATATCTGTGCCATTTGCATCCTTTTGATTTACCCACCAGGTAAAGTTCATGAGTAATTTCTGAAAGGATCTTTCCAGGAAATCCCAGTCGGAAACCCCCGTTTTTTTCTTATCGGCCTGGTACACATGCCAGACACTCCAGGCATGCACCGGCGGGTTAACATCGCTGAAATTCCATTCATAAGCCGGTATCTGTCCGTTGGGATGCATATAATACTCCCGCAATACCAGCAGGAGCTGCTGCTTGGCAAA